>NZ_JSYC01000064.1:0-43867 GCF_054823965.1 Gordonia sp. GN26
ATTGCTCCTCGCACCTCAGGGAGCGAGGGGGCGTGCTACCGCTCCTCGCGCCGCAGGGAGCGGGGAGGAGCGGTGAGGTCAGGGCTTCTCGGCCTTCGCCTTCTCCTGCATCGACGACCGGGCCGGGTTGGCCTGGTCATCCGCCTTGGGGTCGGACTCGTCCTTCTTCTCGGTCACGCCCGACTTGATGCGGGCACCGATGTCGGGATCGACGCGGTGCCAGTACTCGAACGCGCGCTGCAGCACGGGTTCGGAGACACCGTTGAGGAGATGGCCGACGACGTTGTCGACGAACCGCTCTCGTGCGGCGTCGTCGAACACCTCGCGGACCAGCGTGCCCGCCTGACCCCAGTCGTCGTCTTCCGGATGGTCGACGTAGGCGCTGCGGAGGATCTCACCGTTGGCGGCCCACTGTGGTTCGCCCTGACCGGGATACAGCGCCGACGGCCCGCCCTTGGAGTTGGGCGCGTAGACCGGGTCGGTGACGTTGTGGATGCGCATCGCGCCGTCCTTGGAGTACGAGTGGACCTCGTTCTTCGGCGCGTTGACCGGGATCTGCTTGTAGTTGCCGCCGAGACGGTGCCGGTGGGCGTCGGCGTAGGAGAAGACGCGTCCCAACAACATCCGGTCGGGGCTGAAGCCGATACCGGGGACGACGTTGTTCGGCTCGAAGGCGACCTGCTCGATCTGCGTGTGGTGATCGACCGGGTTGGTGTGCAGCGTCATCTTGCCGACGTCGATCAGCGGGTAGTCGCCGTGCGGCCACACCTTGGTCAGGTCGAACGGGTTGAAACGGTAGTTCACCGCGTCGTCGAACGGCATGAGCTGGACCTTCAGAGTCCAGCTCGGATGGTTGCCGTCGGCGATGTTCTCGAACAGGTCCCGGGTGTGGAAATCGGTGTCGGCAGCGGCCATCTGGTCGGCTTCGTGCTGCGTCAGGTGTTCCACGCCCTGGTCGGACTTGAAATGGTATTTGACCCAGTGCTTCACACCTTCGGCGTTGACCCACAGGTAGGTGTGCGAGCTGTAGCCGTTCATGTGGCGCCACGTCTTCGGGATGCCGCGATCACCCATCAACCAGGTGACCTGGTGGGCGGACTCCGGCGACAGCGTCCAGAAGTCCCACTGCATGTCGTGGTCGCGAAGGTTGTTGTCCTGCCGACGTTTCTGGGAACGGATGAAGTGCTGGAACTTCATCGGGTCCTTCACGAAGAAGATCGGCGTGTTGTTGCCGACCATGTCGTAGATGCCCTCGGACGTGTAGAACTTCAGCGCGAAACCGCGCGGGTCACGCCAGGTGTCGGGGCTGCCGCGTTCGCCGGCCACCGTCGAGAACCGTGCCACCATCTCCGTCTTCACGCCGGGTTGGAACAGTGCGGCGCTGGTGTAGGCCGAAACGTCCTCGGTGGTCTCGAACGTCCCGAAAGCGCCGCTGCCCTTGGCATGTGGCTGTCGTTCGGGGATTCGTTCGCGGTTGAACTGGGCCATCTGCTCGATGAGGTAATGATCGTGCAGGACGATCGGTCCTCCGGCGCCCACCGTCAGAGAGTGTTCGTCACTCCCGGCCGGCGCACCCGAGTCCCGGGTTGTGTAGAGCGAATCGTCGGACATATCGCCTCCAAGAGGTCGTCGTATCCGTGCATGAAAAAGCGTGACCCGAGGGCTGCAGGTCTGCCCCGCCGATCCTACGCCGAGCCGACCACCCGTCAGGGCTACTCGCCCGTGGCGATGCCGAACTCGCGGAGCACCGCTTCGGTGTGTTCGCCCAGTGCGGGTACCGGACCCATCGCGAGTTCGATGTCGTCGAAGGTCATCGGCGGCAGCACGGCTTTGATCGGACCGACCTCGGTGTCGACGTCGCGCCAGCGGTCGCGTTCGCTGAGTTGGGGATGCTCCACCACGGCCTCGAGGTCGCGGATCTCGGCGGCGGGCACACCCGCGTCGGCGAGACGGCGGTCGAGTTCCGCGGTGGTGAACCGTTTGGTCTCTGCCGCGATGATGGCGTCGACCTCCGCCCGGCGCGAGACGCGGTCGATGTTGGTCTTGTACCGGGGGTCCTCGGCGAGGTCGGGCCGTTCGAGTACGACGCGGGTCAGCGTGTCCCACCCGCGGTCGTTCTGGACTCCGATGAGGATGGTCCCGTCCTGGGTGGGGTACTTGTCGTACGGCACGATCGCCGCGTGGCCGAGGCCGACGCGGGCGATCTGTTTGCCGCCGTAGAGCCGCATGTACATCGCGTGACCCATCCACTCGACCGTGGCGTCGAACATCGACACCGCCACCCGTGCACCGACCCCGGTGGTGGCGCGGCGGAACAGTGCCGACAGCACCGAGGTGAGGGCGTACATCCCGGCGGCGATGTCGGAGGACGGGATGCCGGTCTTGGTCATGTCCTCGGGCGTTCCGGTCACCGAGATCAGCCCGGTCTCGGCCTGGACGAGCATGTCGTAGGCCTTGCGGTCGCGGAACGGGCCGGCGTCGCCGTATCCGGACATGTCGACGACGATCAGCTCCGGATGATCGGCGCGCAGCACGTCGGCGCCGAGTCCGAGGCGGGCGGCGGCGCCGGGTGCCAGGTTCTGCAGGAAGACGTCGGCCCCCGCGATCAGGGTCTTGATCGCGTCGCGGCCGGCCTCGCTCTTCAGGTCGAGTTCGACCGATTCCTTGCCGCGGTTCAGCCAGACGAAATGCGTACCCGCGCCGCCGCGTACGGCCGAGTCGTACTGCCGGGCGAAGTCCCCTTCACCCACGCGTTCGACCTTGATGACCCGCGCGCCCAGGTCCGCCAGATGCCGGGTGGCCAGGGGAGCGGCGACGGCCTGCTCGAGTGCGACGACGGTTATCCCCTCCAGCGGCAGCAGGGCTGAGTCCGACGGGGGCGACTGGTCCGATTTCACCGGCCAAGGATCCCCTGCGGTCGCCGGGTTCGTCAACGCGACCGGAAATAACCCGAACATAGGTGTTCGAGTTGTGTTAACTTGAACACATCTGTTCGAGATACTCGGTGAAGGAGCCGTCATGGCCGAGACCCCGACACGTACCCAGCGTGCGGACGCCCGCCGGAACGTCGAGGCGATCCTCGACGCCGCAGTCCGCGTACTCGCCCGCGATCCCGATGCCTCGGTCGCCGTCATCGCCAGGGAGGCCGGCGTCGGACGCGTGACCCTGTACGGGCATTTCCAGAACCGCGTCGCGCTGCTGTCAGCCGTCGTCGACCGTGCACTGAACGAGACCACCGCGGCAATCACCGGGGCACGCCTCGACGAGGACGAACCGTTCGATGCCCTGGCCCGGCTCGTCGTCGCCACGTGGTCGGTGACCCACCGTCATGGCGCACTCGTCGTCGCGGCTCAGCGGTCGCTGCCGCAGGATGCGCTGACGTCGGCCCACGCCGCACCGATGGCCGCAGCGGAGACGCTGTTCGAGCGGGGGCAGAGATCGGGTGCATTCCGCGACGACATCGCCGCCGCGTGGCTGGTCACCCTGCTGCACAACGTGACCCACGGTGCGTCGACCGCGGTGCACGACGGCCGGCTCGATGCCGTCGAGGCGCCGCGGCTGATATTCGCGACGATGGCCGGGACCGTCACCCCGCCCGGGACGCCGGTTCCGACGGCAGTCGATCAGGCAGTCGGGGGTATGTCGTGAGCGCCGGTCCGCGAGGGGTGGTCCGGCGTTCGGTGGGTGTGGCGGCCTGGACCGCGGTCACGCTTCTGGTGGCGGCAGGCGTGTTGGTGGCGGTGGGCCTGCCGTCGGCGAAACATGCTGCATCACAGGTGTACCCGGAACCGGCCGTCCTACCCGCCGCGGCTGTGTCGATGGCCTCGGAGCGGGCGCCGGAGTTCCGTCCCGACCGCCCGACTGTCGCGATCCTGCTGGCCGCGGAGGGAACGAACGTCGCCGATTCGCTCGCGCCCTATGAGGTCTTCGCCCGGTCCGGTGCGGTGAACGTCTTCCTGGTCGCCGAGAAGTCAGAGCCCATCACACTCGGCGGCGGGCTGACAGTGCTGCCCCAGCACACGTTCGCCGAGATCGACACGATGACCGGCGGCGGACCCGACGTCGTCGTCGTGCCACAGCTGCACGGGAACGTAGACGACGAGATGCGCTGGGTCACAAGGGTCTTCGAGCGAGAACCGAAGTCGACGGTGATGAGTGTCTGTGTCGGGGCGGAATACCTCGCCGAGGCCGGATTGCTCGACGGGCGACGGGCAACCGCGCACTGGCTCAAACTGATCGGTTTGCGCCGCGATCATCGACAGGTCGACTGGGTCGACGACGTGCGGTTCGTCGAGGACGGGCGCATCATGACCACGGCGGGCGTGCTCTCCGGGATCGACGGTGCGATGCGCGTGCTAGAACGCCTCGGCGCCGGTGACCAGGTGCGTCGGATCGCCGACGAGATCCATTGGAACGGATACGGTTCGGGCACACCGGTGGAGATCGACGCGGCGGGGCCGGGTCCCGCTGATCTCCCGTTCGCCCTGAGCGCCGCCTATCGATGGGACCGCCCGCACAACAACGTGTTCGTGACCGACGGGGTGGGTGAGATCGAATTGGCCTCCACGTATCGGCCGTACACCGAGCTGTCCTGGCTCGCAACGATGACCACGACGACCGTCGACGGGCAGCCCGTCGTCTCGCAACACGGTGTCACCGTGGTGCCCGCGGAGGCGGCGGACAAGGCCGGGCAGGTGGACCGAATGCTCGTGCCCGGCGGCGAGGCCGCCCGCACGCGGATCGCCGAGGCCGCGCCGTCCGGGCCCGACCCGACGTACCTGCACTCCGGCGACCGTTTCGCCTTCGACCCGGTCATCGACGACATCGCGGTCCACTACGACCGAGCGACGGCGACCTGGGTGGCCAAGAGTCTGCAGTATCCGGTGGACGATCCGGGGTCCGGTCGAGACGGGGTGTCGTCGTGGCCCTGGGCCCAGACGGCGATCGCGGCCGCCTTGGTGGCGGCCGCGATCGGTCTCGTTCAGTTGTCCCGCGTCACGATCGGCGCTGCGCGTCGTCGCGGGTGGGGGTCATGACCTGCGGTCGACGGGGTCCGCTGCCGGGTCGGCGAGCGCCCGCCGGTCGAGGTCGGTGTCGACCCCGGTGCCGTCGACCGTCTCGCCGGCGACGACCTGTGCGAACTCCTCGTCGGTCGGCGCCACGGTCGCCTGCGCGGCGAGTCGCTGCTCTTCACCGGTCAGGGTGTTGAGGGCGACCTCCTTGATGAACAGGACAGCGATCGTACCGACGATCGCCATCGCCATCGAGACCAGGAAGATCCGGGCCGTGCCGTCGCCGTACGCGCCGCGGACGATCGCCGCGATGGGTGCGGGCAGTTCGTTGAGGTTCGACAGGCCCGCACCGCCGGAGCCGGACTGGGTGATGCCGATCGCACGCAGGCCCTGACCGATGAGGTCGGTGACGTGGTTCGACAACACCGCTCCGAGCACGGAGACGCCGGCGGCGCCACCGAGCGAACGGAAGAAGGTCACGGTCGAGGTGGCCGCGCCGAGGTTCTTCGGTTCCACGGTGTTCTGCACCGCGAGCACCAGGTTCTGCATGGTCATGCCCATGCCGAGTCCCAGGGCGAACAGGTAGCCGCTGAGGACCGCCATGTTGGTGTGGGCATCGATCGTCGCCAGGAGACCGAAGCCGATCGCCATCACGATGGAACCGGCGAGCAGGTAGTTCTTCCAGCGGCCGTACTTGGTGATGAGGCGTCCGGAGAGGGTCGCCGAGACCACCGAGCCGAAGACCATCGGGAGGGTCAGCAGGCCGGCCGCGGTGGGGGAGTAGCCGCGAGCGATCTGGAAGTACTGGCCCAGGAACACCGCGCCGCCGAACAGTGCCACGCCGACCGCGATGCTCGCGATGGTCGCGAGGGTGGTCGTGCGCTCCTTGAACAGGTGCAGCGGGATGATCGGGTCCTTCGCCTTGGACTCGGCCCAGATCGCGGCGGCGAGCAGTGCGAGCCCGAGTGCGACGAGACCGAACGATGTGGCTGAGACCCAGTCGAAGTTCTTGCCGGCGAGGGTGACCCAGATCAGGATGACGCTGACGCCGCCCGAGATCAGCAGGGCACCGGCGTAGTCGATGTAGACCTTGCGCCGGACGACCGGGAGGTTCAGGGTGCGCTGCACGACGACCATCGCGATGACGGCCAGCGGGACGCACACATAGAACGTCCAGCGCCAACCGAGCCAGCTCGTGTCGACGATGACGCCACCCATCAGCGGTCCGGCGACGGTTGCGATCGACATGACACCGGCGATGGCGCCCTGGTAGCGGCCGCGCTCACGCGGGCTGAACATCGATGCGATGACGATCATGACCAGCGACTGCATGCCGCCGAGGCCGAGGCCCTGGATCACGCGGAAGCCGATCAGCATCGAGACCGAGGTCGACAGACCGGCGAGCATCGAGCCGATCGTGAACACGCCGAGCGACAGCTGGACGAGGAGCTTCTTGCTGAAGACGTCGGACAGCTTGCCCCAGATCGGGGTGGCGGCCGTCGAGGCGAGGAGGGTCGCCGTGACGACCCAGGTGTACTGATCCTGGGTGCCGTGAAGCTGGGTGATGATCGTCGGCAGCGCGTTCGACACGATCGTCGCCGAGGTCAGGGCGACGAACATGCCGAGCAGCAGCCCGATCAGCGCGTTGATGCGCTGCTTGTGGGTCATGGGGGCGTCGACGGGTTCCACGACTGGTGGGGACGTTGTCATACGGGGGGTACCTCCGGGGTCGAGCGTGCGCCGTGTGGACGGAGCCGAATGGCGGCGACCACAGATCGTCGACGAAACGGGCTCGTCGACCTCGTGGACACAGGTGCCGGGAACGGGCTGGTGGAAACGGGGGTCCGGCATAGGCCGCCGCCCGTTTAGTTGAATGCTGCAACTATAGGGCGTGAAAGGTGTAACGCGCAACTAACCGAGTTATTCCCCCGGGGCTCGGGAACCCTGCGCCTGCCCGACCGTGGTCGGCGTCAGGACTCAGGGTCGACGGAGGACTCTGGCTCGACGGTCGGGTCGTTGGTCGCCTCGCCGAGTCGATGGAGCAGGCGCGTGAGGGTGCGGATGTCCTCGGGGTCCCACTGGGCCAGGCGGGCGCGCCACTCGGCGACCGCCGAGGCGAGGACGGCGTCGACCCGTTCGCGCCCGTGATCGGTCAACGTGACGACGCGGGCCCGCGCGTCACGGGGGTCGGGGTGCCGCTCGGCGAGCCCCAGGCGCACGACCGCGTCGATCTGCCGCGTGACCGTCGACTTCTCCATGCCGACGGCGCTCACCAGGTCGGACATCGGCATCGAGTTCTGGCGGGCGAGCACCGAGATGAGTGGATAGCACGACGGATCGAGGCGGGAGTCGATCTCGCGAGCACGCAGACGCGTCCGGATGCGACCGCGGCGCCAGAAGTCGGTCAGCTCGGCTTCGAGACCCCCGATGGCGTCGGGATCGATAGGACCCGGGGTTGCGACGGGGGTCGGATCCGAGCTCATGTCGCGGAGTCCTTTCGCCGAATCGCTGTGCCGAGTCGCGGTCAGACTACCGACCGCGACGTGCTCGGGCACACGCAGCCATGTCTGATTTGCCGCGCTCTGTCCGCGCCCGGACCGGTCGCGTGGAGTGTGGCCTGCGTCAACCTCTTTGGAGACGGCCTCCCCGATGGTGCACGATCGAAGAGTGAGCACGACTGAACGCACCACCCCGAACGCCGCCGAGTACGTCAAGTACTGCTACTGGGCGCCCCTGCCGAAGTCGATGACCGCCTGGGTCGAGAACGACCTCGCAGGGCCGGGGGCCTCGGCACGTATGGTCGTGCGCTGGGCGATCCCGTGCATCATCATCCTGCTCCCGATGCTCTTCGTCCCGGCGGACTGGGGCGTCAGGTTCACCATGACGGCGCCGATCCTCATCGCCTATCTCTTCTTCTCGATCGCGCTGAACCGCGTCTACCGCCGGCACCGGCTGGCCCAGCACGGGCTCAACCCCGACCTGGTCAACCGGCTCGAGCGCGAGAAGAACTCCGACCTCTACGACGAGTACCACCGCAAGTACCGCGGCGAGCAGCGTCGTCGCTGATCCCGGCTCTCACGCCGCCGGTGGGGTGACCGGCGACGTCAGCCGATAATTCCGGGGAGGCAGAGGCTACCGGTGCATTCGGGGCCGCTCCGGCCAGGTGTACGAGCCCGCCCCGCCGCCTCGTGTTGGCCTGTCGCGACAAAGGTCGAGTCGGTGCCCGGTTGCTCACTCGGCGGGGTGATCTGCTCATTCTTTTTGCAGAGTGCGGGTTGAGTGCCGGAGACCGCCACTCGGCCTGCACGTCAACGTCGACGTCCAGTGGTCGGGTCATCCCAACTGTCAACGCGGACAACGGAATCGACGCGCGTCACCCGGCCACGGCGTGCACCCCTCAGTACGCCGTGACCGAGGCGACGCATCAGGGGAGCGGGCCGGATCCGCGGCCCTGCTCGGAAAGACCGGCCCCGGTCGATCGTCTGGTGTGGGTCTGTGGTGCAGACCCGCCTGCCATCGATTCAGTCATATGACTGAGGATCTGTCAAGCCGCACAGCCCGCTGGTAAGGACAAGAGCCGAAAACCGTTGTAGCCCTTGACAGGGCTGTCTTCATGCCGAATTCTGCTTCGGGCGGCTGCATCTCGCAGGCGTCGTCTTCTCCCTCTCGCGGTCGAGAGAGCCGTGAGTTCCCTCAGTGCATGCGTGTGCGGGATCTTCTCGTGCACCGACGACAGGAGATCCATGACCGGGGCGTTACCGACCAGACGTACCTTCCTCAAGGCCGCGGCGGTCACCGCGGCCGGCGCTGCGAGCGCGGTCACTGTGTCCGCGAACGGAACTGCGGCGTCGGCGGCGCCGGCCCGCCGTGTCCGGCGCACTCGAGAAGAACACCGGGTGGTGGTCGTCGGCTCGGGTTTCGGCGGAGGCGTCTCCGCGCTCCGTCTCGCGCAGGCCGGTGTGCCGGTCCTGATGCTCGAGCGGGGCAAGCGGTGGCCGACCGGGCCGAACTCGGAGACCTTCCCGCGCGCGCTGAGCCCCGACAAGCGCATGCTGTGGCACGAGTCCACCCCGAATCTGTTCGGCAAGCCGCTGAGCGTCGAACCATATGTGGGACTGTTCGAATCGGTTGCGGGAGCGAACATGACGGCGCTGTGCCCTGCGGGGCTCGGCGGCGGATCGCTGGTCTATCAGGGCATGACATTGCAACCGAGCGAGGCGGTCTTCAACGAGCACTTCCCCAACGCTCTCGACTGGGAGCTGATGAACCGCGTGCACTATCCGCGGGTCGCGAAGATGCTCAAGGTCGCGGTCGCGCCCGACTCGGTCGTGCGGTCGCCGCAGTACCTGGCGCCGCGACAGTTCGCGAAACGGGTTCGGGCCGTGGGGCTCCCGTTGCAGAAGATTCCGATGCCCATCGACTGGGGATACGCCGAGGCGGAACTCCGCGGTGAGATGAAGCCGTCGTACACCAACGGCGACGGTGCCATCGGTGTGAACAACGGCGGCAAGCACAGCGTCGACGTCACCTACATCAAGCAGGCCGAGGCGACCGGGCTCGTGACCGTGCGGACACTGCACACCGTCCGGCAGGTCGGCAGGCGCAAGGACGGCAAGTGGTACCTCGACGTCGAACGCACCGACGAGAGCGGAAAGGTGCTGGAACACAGGGAGGTCATCACCCAGACGCTCATCATGGCGGCGGGCAGTGTGAACACCACCAAATTGCTCGTGCGCGCCCGCGAGGCGGGCACGATCACCGACCTGCCCGACGGCCTCGGTCGAGGCTGGGGGACCAACGCCGATCGCATCTACACGTGGACGAGCCCGAGCATCGATTTCGGCGCGGTGCAGGGCGGTCCGGTCGTGTACGGCAGTCCCAACTGGAGCGACCCCAAGAGTGCGTTCACCGTCATCCAGGCGTCGATCCCCCCGATGCCGGTCTCCGCCAGGACCACGATGCTGGTCGGCTTCGGCGTCAGTTCGGGACGCGGCGTCATCTCCTACGATTCGGCGGCCGGCGATGCGATCATCAAGTGGCCGCACGAAGGCGACTCGGAGATCCAGACCAAGCACATCGACGGCGCGGTCCGGAAGATCGCCGGACCCGACGCGATCCTCACCGACACCAACGCCTTCTTCCCGTCGACCTGGCATGCACTCGGCGGCGCCAACATGGGCACGGTCTGCGACCTCGAAGGGCGGGTCAAGGGGCAACCCGGTCTCTACGTTCTCGACGGTGCGCTCATGCCGGGCACCACCGCGGCCTGCAACCCATCGATGACCATCGCCGCGGTGGCCGAACGCGCGCTCGACCACATCGTCGCCGAGGACGTGGGGGTGACGGTCTGACCCTTCGTGGCTCGCTTCGCTCGCACCTCAGGGAGCGGCGGGTGGACGCTTCGCTCGCACCTCAGGGAGCGGCGGTCTTGCGTCTGAGATCCGCCCCTGGAATCCGCCCTCCAGGGTCCGCCCGTCGACACTATGTCGGCGGCGCCCCTGCACAGGGCGCATTTCCGGGGTGGTTCTCAGCAGCGGTCCACACCGCGCACCTCAGGCAGCAGTGGTCGGGGCGAGCCACATCCCGGTGAGGGCGTCGACGACGATCTCGCACTGCTGCTGCCAGGGCGTGACCGGGTGATCACGGGACTCGGCGGCGCGCTCGATGTCGGCCAGCGTGTTCACGATGATGTGGCGCGTCATGTTGTTGCGCATCTCGAGGACGGGACCGGGGAACTCCGGCAGCGCGCCGTAGAGGCCCTCGAGGATCGCCAGCAGGGGTTCGGACTCGCCCATCTTCTCGTACAGCAGGATGGTGGTCGCCGGGTCGCTGGACACATTTGCGAAGAACCGGGCGAAATAGGTCGGTGCACCGAGCCCGCCGAGATACTCGATCTCGGGGCACACCAGGCACCGGATCCAGTCGCGGACCTCCGGGTCCGACGCGATCGCGTCGAGTGCCTTCTGGCGCAGTCGATCGATGGAGGCGTTGTGTCTGTCGAGGGTGGCCCGGATCAGGTCGTCCTTGGAACCGAAGTGATGTCCGACCGCGTAGTTGTTGCCCTGACCGGCAGCTTTGCTGATCTGCCTGCTGGAGACCGCGGACACGCCGTGCAGCGCGATCAACTCCTCCGCCGCGCCGATCAGCGCCAGGCGGGTACGGGCAGACTGCTCGGTCTTCCCATCGGTCATGGGTAGATGATGCCCTACCGTGGTCGTCGTCGGGCGCCGGGATCGCGACCTGTCTCCGCCGCATTCGACGCCCGCGCCGACCTCCGCGGAGGGACCGGGTTTGCGTCGGTCAGGCCACCCGGTCCTAAGGTGGATCGACTGTACTCAAGTGAATCCGGTCCGCGTTCTCATGCGGCGGGCCGTTCACGACCTGTGTGAGGGGACCTGATGGCGACGACGCCCACGGCCACGACAAGTTTGCGAGAACTGACGTTCCGAGGGGTCATCCTCGGCGGGGTCATCACGCTCGTCTTCACCGCGGCCAACGTCTATCTCGGGCTCAAGGTCGGCCTCACCTTCGCCACCGCCATCCCGGCAGCGGTGATCTCGATGAGCATCCTGCGGTACTTCGCCAACCACTCGGTGGTGGAGAACAACATCGTCCAGACGATCGCGTCCGCGGCCGGCACGCTGTCGGCGATCATCTTCGTGATCCCCGGTCTGGTGATGATCGGGTGGTGGACGGGATTCCCGTACTGGATCACGGTCGCGGTCTGTGCGATCGGCGGCATCCTCGGCGTCATGTACTCGATCCCGCTGCGCCGGGCGCTGGTCACCGGATCGGACCTGCCCTATCCCGAAGGCGTTGCGGCAGCCGAGGTCCTGAAGGTCGGCGACTCGGCCGGCGGTGCCACGGAGAACAAGGCCGGTTTGCGCACGATCGTCATCGGTTCGATCGCGTCGGCGGGATTCGCCCTGCTGACGAAGCTGAAGGTCCTGAGCGACTCGATCGCCACGACGATCAAGATCGGCGCGGGCGGCACCCTGTTCACCGCCGGACTGTCGATGTCGCTCATCGGCATCGGGCACCTCGTGGGCGTCACCGTCGGTGTGGCGATGCTCGTCGGTCTGCTCATCTCCTACGGTGTGCTGCTGCCGATCCAGAGCCAGAACCAGGGTGAGGCCGGGGAGTCGCTCAGCGACGTGGTCTCCGGCGTCTTCGCCAACGACGTCCGACTCATCGGTGCGGGCGCCATCGCCATCGCCGCGATCTGGACCCTGATCAAGGTCATGGGACCGATCGCCCGCGGGATCAAGGGTTCACTCGCCTCGTCGCGGTCACGTCGCGAGGGCCAGACCGTGGACATCACCGAGCGCGACATCCCGTTCAACATCGTCGGCGGCAGCATTCTGGTGCTGCTCATCCCGATCGGCCTGCTGCTGTGGGACTTCGTGCACGACACCGTCCTCGAGGGCAGCGCCGCCGGGATCATCGCGGTGAGCATCGTCTTCGTCTTCGTCATCGGTCTCGCGGTGGCGGCGGTCTGCGGCTACATGGCCGGCCTCATCGGCTCGTCGAACTCCCCGATCTCCGGTGTCGGCATCCTGGTGGTCCTCATCGCCGCGATCCTCATCAAGGCGACCTTCGGTGGCGCCGACTCCTCCCAGACCGACGCCCTGATCGCCTACACGCTGTTCACGGCCGCGGTGGTCTTCGGCGTCGCGACGATCTCCAACGACAACCTGCAGGACCTCAAGACCGGTCAACTGGTCGGCGCGACCCCGTGGAAACAGCAGGTCGCATTGGTGATCGGTGTGCTCTTCGGTTCGGCCATCATCCCGCCGATCCTCGGCCTCATGTACGACGTCTTCGGCTTCGTCGGCGCCCCCGGTGCCGGCCCCGACGCACTGGCCGCACCGCAGGCGGGCCTGCTGTCCACCCTCGCCAAGGGTGTGCTCGGCGCCGATCTCAACTGGGGCCTCATCGGACTCGGCGCCCTCATCGGCGCAATCGTCATCCTCATCGACGAACTGCTGGGCCGTGCGGGCAAGTTCCGCCTGCCGCCGCTCGCGGTGGGCATGGGCATGTACCTGCCGATGTCGGTCACCCTCATCATCCCGGTGGGCGCCTTCCTCGGACACTTCTACAACCGCTGGGCCGAACGCAGCGGCGGCGCAGTCGAACACAAGAAGCGTATGGGTGTGCTGCTCGCGACCGGCCTGATCGTCGGTGAGGCACTCTTCGGTGTGGTCTTCGCGGGCATCGTCGCCGCGACCGGTGACGACTCCGTGCTGGCCATCGTCGGCGACGGCTTCGAGACCTGGGCGCAGATCCTCGGTGTCATCGTGTTCGCCGGCGTGATCGCCCTGCTCTACGACCGCATCGCCAAGCTCGCCGCCGCCAGCGGCACCGTCCCGGACACGGCTGTCGCCGGAGTCGACACCACCAAGACCGACCCCAAGGGCTGAGGCCCGAGGGGTCAGCCTCGGCGGATCAGACTGCCGCCGAGGCGCATTCGCCGATCGCGGTGTCGAGGATGTCGAGACCTGTGCGGATCTCCTCGTCGGAGGCGGTCAGCGGGGGCGCGATGCGGAAGATCCCGCCCATGCCCGGGAGCTGGACGACGTTCATGTGGAGTCCGAGCTCGAAACACCGTGCGGTCACGGCCGATCCGAGCCGGTCGGCGCCCTGCTTGGTCGCGCGGTCGGTGACGAGTTCGATGCCCTGCATGAGTCCGCGGCCGCGCACGTCGCCCACGCAGTCGTGGCGATCCTGCAGTTCGAGCAGTCCGGCGCGCAGGACCGAACCCGCCTGCGCTGCACGGATGTCGAGGCCGTCGCGCTGAAGTACGTCGAGCACGGTCACGCCGACCGCCGCCACCAACGGGTCGGACACGTGGGTGGTGAAGAAGAGGTAACCGCGGTCGTGGGCGGCCTGCTCGATCTCGGCGGTGGTGATGACCGCGGCGAGCGGTAGACCCGCACCGAGTGTCTTCGACAGGGTGAGGATGTCGGGCACGATCCCGTCGCGTTCGAAGGCGTACCAGGAACCGGTACGGCACAGTCCGGTCTGCGCCTCGTCGACGATCAGCAGCATCCCGCGTTCCTCGCATTTGCGTTTCAGCGCGGCGAAATAGCCTGCCGGCGGCTCGATCACGCCACCGGAGGAGAGGATCGGTTCGACGATGCACGCCGCCAGGGAACCGGTCGACTGGGCGTCGATGAGTTCGAAACCGAAGTCGAGCTGGCGCTGCCAGTCGAGAGTGCCGTCGGCATCGGTGAAGTCGGGACGGTAGGGGTTGGGCGTCGGCAACGCGAAGTTGCCGGGTGCGACCGGTCCGTAGCCGGTACGGCCCGCGCTGTAGGTCGAGGCGGCCGCGGCGTGGGTCATGCCGTGCCAGGACCGCGCGAAGGACACGATCTCGTGCTTGCCGGTGACGAGCTTCGCCATGCGGATCGCGGCCTCGTTGGACTCCGCGCCGGTGCTCAGCAGGAGCACCTTCTCGAGTGCGTCGGGCAGCGTCTCCGCCAGGCGGGACGAGAGTTCCAGCACCGGAGGGGAGATCATCCCGCTGAACAGATGATCGAGCTCGCCGATCTGCCGGGTGACGGTCGAGACGATGTCGGGGTGTGAATGCCCGAGGATCGCCGACATCTGCCCCGAGGTGAAGTCGAGAAGGGGTCGCCCGTCTGCGGTGTGGACCCAGCTGCCAGACGCCCGGACGATCAGCTCCGGCGAGAACTGGCCGCCGTAGCGGACGAGATTGCGGGTGTCGACGCCGGTGGTGCCGGTGATGCTGTCGGGCTGCGTGGTCATGACAGACACGGTACGAGTGACCGCGGCGCCGTGCGTACCCAGACCGGGCCATGGTGACCTCGCACACCACGCCGGCGAGACGCCGAATATCGTGTGCAATGCAGTCGGTTTCCTCCGAAGAACCAGGAGACACCATGGCAGTCGAGCAACCGTTGGATGCGGCGATCGAGGACTACCTCGCGGGCGCCGAACACTACCTGGCCCTGGTCGCGCAGGTGGGCCCGCAGCAGTGGGAGGAGCCGGGCCTGGGGGACTGGTCGGTGCGCTCCCTCGTCGGACACACGAGTCGATCCCTGATCACGGTCGCCGACTATCTCGCCGAACCCGAACCGGACGTTGTCGACATCGATTCGGTGGCAGGTTATTACGCCCGTATCCAGGGGCTGGCGTCCTCACCGGAGGTGACCGCGCGCGGCGTCGCCGCCGGAGTCGACCTCGGCGACGACCCGCTCCGGGCGGCGACCGAACGCCGGGACCGCGCGGTCGCGGCGATCACCGGGATCGAGGATCGACGGGTGGCGACCCCGTGGGGCGCAATCCTGTTGTCGCACTATCTACCGACGAGAACCTTCGAACTGGCCGTTCACGGCCTCGACATCGCCCGCGCCATCGGATCGTCGTCGACGCTGCCACGGAATGTGCTCGCCTCGGCCCTGGCCACGGCGGTGGAGGCCGCCGATCTGACCGGCCAGGGCGAGCAGGCGTTGCTGATCCTCACCGGACGCGAGCAGGGGCCGATCTCGGTGGTGTGACCCCTCAGCCGGGCACGCGGCTGTGGGCGAACTCGGCCACGATCGCGGCGTTGAATGCCGGCAGGTCGTCGGGCTTACGGCTGGTGATCAGCACGCTGTCGCCGCCTCGACACGTGACGACCTCCTCGTCGACCCAGTTGCCGCCGGCGTTGATGACGTCGGTCTTGATGCTCGGGAACGAGGTGAGGGTGCGTCCGCGCACGACGTCGGCCTCGATGAGCGTCCACGGCGCGTGACAGATCGCCGCGACGGGCTTGCCGGCCTCGAAGAAGCCGCGCACGAAACGAACCGCCGGCGACGACGCGCGCAGGAAATCGGGGTTGGCGACACCGCCCGGGAGGACCAGGGCGTCGAAGTCGGCGATGCGGGCGTCTTCGAGAGTCCGGTCGACGGGAAAGGTGTCGGCCTTGTCGAGGTGATTAAACGCCTGGATGGTGCCGGAGTCGGTGGAGACGAGCACCGGCTTCCCGCCGCAGGCCTCGATGGACTTCCAGGGTTCGGTGAGTTCCACCTGTTCGGCGCCCTCGGTGGCCACCAGGAATGCGACGGTGACGTTGTTGAGTTCTTCGGCCATGGTGTCTCCTCCTCGTATGCACAGGCGGGGTCGGGGGTGCTCCGTCGTGCGGGCTGATCGATCCGACCGCGTCTTGATCGCAGGCACACGGCGGAGGCCGCGCTGCCTGGATCGGACATACCCACCCACGCTCGGCCCCAATCGTGACGCGCGTCGGCACACCGTGTTGAATGGCCAGCGATCACGGCTCCGCGGGGGCGGATGAGGTGAAGGGGGAAGCTGTCATGGCCGGTCTCGACGGCGTCGCGAAGCTGCTGCATCTGGCTCGCGGTGGGGAGGTCGGGGAACCCCACGAAACCCCGAACACCGTGCTCGAAGACGCGCCACATCGTCAGTTGCGGCGCTACGGCAGCGTCGAGCAGCTGACGTCGGCCCGCCGGTCGTCGCAGCGGCCGGTGCTGCTCGTCCCGCCGCTGGCGGTGTCCACGGACTGCTACGACCTCGCGTTCGGACTCAGCGTGGTGGAATACCTGCTGTCGACGGGCCGGGTGCCCTACGTGCTCGACTTCGGGGACATGACCCGCGACGACCGGCACCTCGGGTTCGCCGACTTCTTCGCCGACATCGTCCCCGGCGCGATCGCTGCGACCCTGGCGGACTTCGACGAGGGGTCATCGGGCGGCGGCGGTGTGGACCTGCTCAGCTGGAGTCTCGGCGGCACCATCTCGTTCCTGACCGTCGCCGCCGACCCGGCCCTGCCGGTGCGGTCCATCACCGCGGTCGGCACCCCGCTGGACTATGACCGCGTCCCGCCGTACCCGCTGGTGAAGACGCTGATGCGGCCCCTCGGGCCCAAACCGGTGTCTCTCGCGCTGCGGGCTCTGGGCGGTATCCCGGCCCTTCTCGTGCGTACCGCCTACCGCGGTACCGCCTGGCAGCGCGAGCTCAAGAAACCCGGCTACATCATCCGCAACGCCGACGACACCGAGGCCTTGACGAGGATGAAGGCCATCGACCGCTTCCAGGACACGATGCCCGGTTACCCCGGCAAGGCGTCCGAGGAGATGTGGGAGAAGTTCATCATGCACGGCGACCTGGCCCGTGGCGTGCTGACCTTCGACGACGTCACGGTCGAGTTGTCGAAGGTCGCGGTGCCGGTGCAGCTGTTCGGCAGCCACCGCGACGCCATCGTCAGCTGGGAGGCCGCCCACCACGGCGTCGACCTGTTCACCGGGTCACCGCGCGTCGAGTTCACCACCGTGGAGACCAGCCATCTCGGGCTCATCGCCGGATCGGCCGCCGTCGAACAGACGTGGCCGCGGATCGACGAGTTCCTGTCGAGCCTGGACTAGGGGGCGACGCTCAGCCAGTCGGCGAAGCCCGACGGGTCGTGACGGCCGAGCGCGCCGTGCTCGAACAGGCCCCAACCGGTTCGGGTCGTGCCGTCGCCTTCCCGGCAGGTCGCCCGTCCGACGTGGTCGATGACGCCGAACGGCATGCGCCCGATGATCTCCGGGCTGGTCATGTCGTAGGTGAGGCGCTCGGTGAAGTCCTCACCGCGCCAGACGCCGTGGAGCCAGTCGGGATCTCCGCCGTACCCGCCGCCGACGTGGATCGGGACGGGCAGCAGTGACTCCACCTCGAACGTCACCGCTGACCCGTCCGACGCGGTGGCGGAAATGGTTGCACCGGTGGGAATCCGGGTTCCCGAGGCGTAGTGCACCGAGATCCGCGGCCAGCCGAGTTGCTCGACGCGGCCGTCCTTCCACACCCGGGAGCAGTCGTTGAGGGTGCGGAACCCGTTGGGGTCCTCCTGCACGATGAGGACGAGCTGGAAGTCGTCGAAGGCCATCGGCACGTACAGCCACCACATGCCCTCGAAGGGCGGATCTGCCGGTCGCCCTGCGGGTTCCGGTTCGCCCACCGGCCGGATGCCCCAGGACCGGTCGCGGGTCCCGACCCACGTCGACGGGTCGACCGCGATGTGTTCGCCGTCGACGGTGATGGACCCGCGCCAGGTGCCGACCTGGGCGAAGCGCTGCGCGTCGAGCGTGACCTTGGTGCCCTGCCGCATGATGTGGGGCTGCTCCAGGAGTGGGTCGAACAGGCCTTCCCAGTGCAGGTCGACGGCGATGCCCTCGGTCTCGGCGAGCGTGAGATGCAGTGTGCGCAAGGGCTCGTCGACAGACAGTCGGTACGCCCCGACATGCTGGTCGAGTCGGTTGCCGTCGATGGCGTCGGACAGGTGCACCGCGGTCTGGGTGTCGGGGCCGTCTTCCTGCCGGCGTCGGATCAGGACGAAGGCATCCTTGACCCCGAGGTTCGGGTAGTAACCGATGCCGGTGATCAGGAAGATGTTGCCGCTGCGATCGTGGGCGTTGAGATAGGCGCGGTCGTAGAAGTTGCGGTCGGAGTTCGCCGGCCAGGCGATCGGTTGCGGCAGTTGATGAATCGGGAACTCGTCGAGTGGTCCGAGACCGGACATGGGATCAGCCTTCCTCGAGCAGACGGTCGAGCAGCGGACGGTGGTAGAAGAGCGTGCCGTCGACGTCGTCGGGCCGCTCGAGTTCGCCGAAGTGCACGCGTCGGGCGCCGGTGCGCATGAAGACGCAGCACCACTGCACGGCGGCATAGACGTAGAACCAGCGCAGGTCGCCCAGTTCGGCCCCGGTCCGTTCCCGATAGGTTGCGCGGACGTCCTCCTCGCGAAGGAGGTCGGGGAGGCCGGGCAGCCCGGCCATCGTGGAGAGCTCCTGGAACACACTGTGCGCGAAGATCACCCACGCCACATCGAGCTCCCGCGGGCCGATCTTCGCCATCTCCCAGTCGAGCACGGCGGTGGGTTCGAAGTCGACGAACATCATGTTGCCCAGGCGGGAGTCGCCCCACGACAGCACGGGGTCGGCGGAGGCGGCGTCGTCGGGGAAGTTCGCGGTGAGCCACTCCAGCGCCCGCTCCACCAGGGGTGAGCGGCCGATGCCCTCGACCGACAGGTCGTACCAGTCCTGCAGCCAGGCGAGCAGTCGCGCCAGGGTCGAGTCCCCCGCGGGCAGGTCGTCGAGCAGAAAACCGAAATGCTCGGCCGCGTCGGGGATGGCGTGCAAGTCGGCGATGACGTGGACCGCGGCGTCCTGCGCACGGCGTCGATCGGCGGGAGGCGCGTCGGCAAACCAGTTGTCGCCGAACGTGTACGGCATGACGTCGGGCGGCACGTCGCCCTCCAGACGGTCCATGAGGAAGAACGGTGCGCCGAGCAGCGATCCCGTCGGCTCGAGGTGATGCACGCGCGGGACCGGGACGTCGGTCAGTTCGGCGACTTTGCGCATGACCTCGAACTGATGGTCCATCTGGTAGGTGCGGAACACGGGGATGTCGCCGGCGGCGGGCGCCATCCGCATCACCCACTCGCGGGTGTCCGAGCCCGGCCAGGTCGCGGTGACCGGGATGGTCTCCGACGACATGCCGTTGGCGTCGCCGCCGGCGGCCACCGTCACCTCCGGGGTGGTGTCGGGGGTGTCGGGTTGTTCGGCGAGCCAGGACGCGAGGACGTCCGGGACCGACGTGTTGTCTCTGCTGGAGCGTTGTAGATGGTCGATGTGTTCGACGGCGGGCTCGGTGGCCACGGGCACCCCCAGGATTCGCTACGGTGAGTAGCGTAATGACAGCAGACAGGTCGCGGCCCCGCAGCGACTTCGGCGAAATCGCGACTGCGACGAGAGTTGGTCTCATGGACGCTGGACCCGACGGAGCCGGTCTCGCCGCTGCGGGCCTCGATGGCGCGGGACCGGTCGAGACGACGGCCGGGCGGCCCCGCGACGCGCGGATCGACTCCGCGGTGCTCGACGCCGCGGCCCGACTCGTCGTCGAGGTGGGTTATCACCGCCTGACGATGGCCGCGGTCGCCGAGCGGGCGGGCACCACCAAGACGGCGCTGTATCGGCGATGGTCGGGTAAGGCCGAGCTCGTACACGACGTGGTGTTCGCGCAGATGACACGTCTACCGCCGTCGGGCGGCGAGATGGAAGCCGATCTGCGGTCGATGGTCGACGCCGCCCGAGACCTGTTCGCCCGACCGGTGACCCGTGTCGCGCTGCCCGGCCTGATCGCCGACATGTCCGCCGACCCGGCTCTCGCCGCCCGCGTCCACGCCGGTTTCGCCGCGGTGTTCGGCGGTGTGCGCGAGAGGCTGGTGGTCGCGGTCGAGCGCGGCGAGGTGCACCCCGACGTCGACCCCGACCGGCTCATCGAGGTGGTCGGCGGATCGGCGATGCTGCACGTACTCCTGCTGCGGGACCAGGAATTCGACGACGACTGGGCAGAGCGGTTGGTGGCCATCGTCCTTCACGGCGTGATGCGCTGACCTCCCCGATCACCGGTGACGTGGCGAATCGTCCGGTGTGGGCACCTACACTCACTTCATGGCTACCCCAGACTCCGCCGGCCCCCGCACGACGGACGAGATCGTCGAGAAGATCCTGTCCACCTACGACACCATCACGGTGGTCGGTGCCAGCGCCAACACGGCCAAGGCCGCCAACGAGGTACCCGCGCACATGAAGCACCTCGGGTGGCGGATCATCCCGGTCAACCCGACCGCCGACGAGATCGTCGGCGAGAAGGTGTACCGATCGCTCGCGGACATCCCCGAACAGGTCGGCCTCGTCGACGTGTTCCGTCCCGGTCCCGAATGTGCCGACGTCGCGCGCGCCGCGGTCGAGGCAGGCGCGACGGCGCTGTGGCTGCAGCTCGGAATCCGGTCCGAGGAGGCCCGCAAGATCGCCGAGGACGCCGGACTGCTCTACGTGGAGGACCGCTGCCTGATCATCGAGCAGCGGCGCACGGGCATCGTGCCCGCATGATGAGGGAGTGAGTCGACGGTGGAGTTCCTCGATGATCTGACCCATCAACGACTTCCGCTGTTCCTGCTGTTCGCCTCGTTCACGGTGACCTTCGTCGTGACGCGGGTGATCACCCGGTTGATCCGAGCCGGTAAGGGGCCGTTCAAGAACAACGTGTCGGGCGGGGTCCACGTCCACCACATGGTCCCGGGGCTCGCCCTGATGATCGTGGGCGCGTTCATCTCCGTCGGCGTGAACGGTGTCGAACCGGG
Organism: Gordonia sp. GN26; assembly: GCF_054823965.1. Classification (NCBI taxonomy): domain Bacteria; kingdom Bacillati; phylum Actinomycetota; class Actinomycetes; order Mycobacteriales; family Gordoniaceae; genus Gordonia; species Gordonia sp. GN26. Next base: position 21,157 of record NZ_JSYC01000064.1, read on the forward strand.
TGCCTCGATCAGCGCGGTCCTGGTCGGCATCGGGGCTTCGCTGGTGCTCGATGAGTTCGCGCTCATCCTGCGTCTCCAAGACGTGTACTGGTCGAGCGAGGGCCAACTCTCCGTACAGGTGGTCGCCCTGACGGTCGCCGCCCTGGGCATGGTCATTCTCGGGTTCAACCCGTTCAATGCTGAGACCGACGTCGAGTTCGGTCCGGTCGCCTTTGCGGTGACCGCTCCGATCAACATCGCCTGTGCGATCTTCTGCGTGGTCAAGGGCAAGTATTCGACGGCGATCGTCGGCGTCTTCATCCCGATCTTCGCCTGGGCCGGTGCCATTCGTCTGGCCCGGCCGAAGTCCACCTGGGCCCGGCGTCGCTACTCGCCGGCCAAGCTGGAGAAGGCGACCGTGCGGGCGCAGCGATTCGACCATCGTTGGGGTCGCCGCGGATTGAGCATCGGTGACTGGATCGCCGGTGCACCCACCGATTCGGCGAATCCGGCCGTTCCGGAGAAGCCGACGGACGAGACCGGGGACGCGCTGGCGAGCTGAGTCCGCCGCGTCAGCCCGTATCGAGACCGAAGGTCTCGCGGACGACGTCGACGAACCGTCTTGTCGCGGGAGGCGGATCGGTCCTCCACAGGAAGCCGAGCCGAGCCCGGACGTCGACGCCCTCGACCGGCAGGCCGGCCACCCGATCGTCCGCCGCCGCGATGGATGCGCTGAGAATGCCGGTTCCCATGCCGCTGCACACCAATTCGACGATCGCGTCGGGCGACGACGCCTCGATCGCGGGCCGGATGGGACCGCCGTGCGTGACCGCGGCGTCGTCGAAGACGGTCCGGATACCCGCACCGCGCGGCAGGCAGATGAGGGACCGTTGTCGCAGATCAGCGAGCCCGATCGAGGTGCCGTACTCCTCGTCGGTCGGGATCACCGCGACGACGGGTTCGGCGATGACGGTCAGTGATTCGATGCCGCGCGGCAACTCGTCGCCGTAACCGGCCAGCGCCACGTCGAGACCGCCGTCGACGACCGAGTTGATCAACCGGTCCGATGGCGATTCCCGAAGGCTCAGAGCGATTTTCGGATGGGCGGAACCGAAGGTGCCCAGGGCGGTGAACAGCGGTGCGATGGTGCACCCCTCGACCATGCCCACCGACAGACTCCCACGGAGCAGTCCACGAACCTCCGACACCGCATCGGCCACCTCGCGTGCGGCGGCCAGCGCGGCGCGAGCCGCGGGGAGGGCGGCCTGCCCGGCATCGGTGAGACGGACCGACCGTGCGGATCGATCGAAGAGTGCTGATCCCAACTCGCGTTCGAGACTGCGGACCTGTGCGCTGATGTTGGGCTGCGTGGTGTGCACCCGCTGCGCCGCCGCGGTGAAACTCTCCTCGTCGGCGACGGCGACGAAGTACTCGAGCTGCCGCATCTCCATAACCCACGATGATACCCACCATCAAAACCATCACTTGGAATTATTCATGCTGGCGACGCACGGTGGAGGTATCCGGAAAAACCACCAGGAGGAATTCATGACCACCTACGAGACCGCCCGCACCCCCGAAGATCTCACCCGGCTCTTCGTCGAATACTCCAATGCCGGAGATGCCGACGCCGTCGCCTCGCTCTACCACGAGGATGCGGTCATGGCCTTCCCGCCAGGGCGGGTCACCCGGGGCAGGGCAGCGATCCGGGACCTCTGGGCGTCGGTCCTCGAACACCGCCCGACCTTCGTCCCCGAACCCCCGTTGCCGACGCTCGTCTTCGGCGACGACCTGGCCCTGACCTCGACTCCGCCGCGCGACGGTGCGGGTGCTCGCGCACAGGTCGTCACCCGACGCGCCGACGGAACCTGGGTACGGATCATCGATCAGCCGGAGTTCCAGACCCCGACATCCTGACGCCGGGTCGTCACCGGCTTTTTCTGACAGTGGATTCACCTTCCGTGCTAGCTTCGCTGTGTCGGGGATTACACCGGCAGAGCGGTCGATCGGTGCGTGAAGGGATGGGTCTGCGTGGGAGTGCCTGAGGCCGGCGAAGTGGCCGCACGAGTCGCCGAACGGCTCAGCACGACGCGAGGTACCCCGGTATCGGTCGGGTCCGCTCGACAACTACCTGCGGGCGCGAGTCGCGCGACCTACGCTGCGACCCTCGTCGACGCTGCCGGTACGGACGAACCGATCATCATCCGCGCCGTTCCGACCGCGGCGGACGACGGTGGGCTGGGTGCCGAAGCCGAGGTCCTACGTGCCGCCGCCGACGCCGGGGTCCCGGTGCCGGAAATCCTCGACGCCGGCCTCGAAGACGACAGCGTTCTCGGATTTCCCTATCTGGCAATGAATTTCATCGACGGCGAGTCGATCCCGCGACGGATCCTCCGGGACGACGCGTATGCCGCCGCGCGCGCCGGGTTCGTCGAACAGTGCGGCGGCATCCTGGCGCGCGTCCACCGTATCGACGCCGCACAGACGCCGGGACTCGAGGAACTGGTCGACCCGGTCGAGGCACTGCGCACGCTGTTCCCGCGCGAGTTCGACACGATGCCGGCCGGCCTTGTTCTCGCGACCCAGTGGCTCGTCGCCAACCCGCCGCCCGCGTCCCCCGGAACCTGCGTCGTGCACGGTGACTTCCGGCTGGGCAACCTCCTCGTCGACGCCGATGGTGTTGCCGCGGTACTCGATTGGGAACTGGTGCACATCGGCGATCCGGTCGAGGATCTCGGCTGGTTGTGCGCCAAGGCCTGGCGTTTCGGGGGCTCGACCCCGGTCGCCGGGATGGGTGAGCGCGCAACGCTGCTCGATGCCTATGCCGAGGTGGCCGGGTGGCGTCCCACCGAAGAAGCGCTGCGCTGGTGGGAGCTGTACGCCACGGTGAAGTGGGGTCTGATCTGCGCGGTGCAGGCGAATAGGCATCTCGACGGTGTCGAACGGTCCGTCGAACTCGCCGCGATCGGACGGCGAAGTGCCGAACAGGAATTCGACGCACTGCTCGATCTGGGGATCGTGTCGCCCGAGGTGGTCGCGGACCCGTTGGGCGTCGACACCCCTGGCCCCGACGAGGAGCCGCACGGATCCCCATCGTCGCTCGAGTTGCTCGACGCCCTCGCCGGTTTCCTCCGCTCCGACTCCGTGACCGCCGAGATGTCACCGCAGGTTCGGTTCCACACCCGCGTCGCCGGCAACGTCGTCGACGTCGTCCGGCGCCAGGTGCTGCTCGGCGCCACCCATGCCGCGGAGTCTGCGGAGCGCCTGGCCACTCTGGGCGTCACCGATCAGCGGGCCCTGTGCGACGCACTGCGGTCCGGCGAACTCGACGGCACCGACGAGAAGGTCCGCGCAGCGATCGCCGCCGATGTCCGCGCGCGGTTACTGGTCGCCAACCCGAAGTACTTCGCGGTCCCGCATCCGTGACCGCGTGACACCCGACCGAGAAGGATTCAATCGTGGACTTCGCACTGCCCGAGTCACTGAGCGACTACCTGGAGGAGCTCGACGCCTTCATCGAGGCGGAGATCAAGCCGCTCGAGCAGGCCGACGACAACATCCGGTTCTTCGATCACCGGCGTGAGGACTCGCGCACGGACTGGGAGCGCGGCGGTCTGCCGAATGCGGAATGGGAAGCGCTGCTCGGCGAGGCGCGTCGACGGGCCGACGCCGCGGGCCACTTCCGCTATCCGTTCCCCAAGGAGTTCGGCGGCCGCGACGGATCGAATCTCTCGATGGCGATCATCCGCGAGCACCTCGCATCGAAGGGGCTGGGCCTGCACTGCGATCTGCAGAACGAGCACGCCATCGTCGGCAACAACATCGGCCTGCTGCTGATGTTGGAGTACGGCACCCCCGAACAGCAGGAGGAGTGGGTCGAGGGGCTCGCCGCCGGCACCAAGTTCTTCGCGTTCGGGATCACCGAGCCCGAGCACGGTTCCGATGCGACGTACATGGAGACGACTGCGGTTCGCGACGGCGACGACTGGATCATCAACGGCGAGAAGACCTGGAACACCGGTATTCACGCCGCCCACCGCGACATCGTCTTCGCCCGCACGAGCGGCGAACCCGGTGACGCACGGGGCATCACCGCGTTCCTCGTCGACCCGCAGGCGCCGGGCTTCGCCGTCGAGGAGTACCTGTGGACGTTCAACATGCCCACCGACCACGCCCACATCAGCCTGCGCGACGTGCGGGTGCCGGATTCGGCGGTCTTCGGTGAGGAGGGTGCCGGCCTGCAGGTGGTGCAGCACTTCTTCAACGAGAACCGGATTCGGCAGGCCGCGTCGAGTCTCGGCGCCGCGCAGTATTGCGTGAACCGGGCCGTCGAGTACGCCAACGAGCGGGCGCCGTTCGGCAAGAAGCTCTCGACCAATCAGGCGATCCAGTTCCCGCTCGTCGATCTGCACACCCGCTGCGCTATGGTCCGTGCGCTCATCCGGGAGACGGCCTGGAAGATGGACACCTACGGCAACTTCGCCGCATCGGCCGAGGTCTCGATGTGCAACTACCAGGCCAACAGGTTGTGCTGCGACGCCGCCGACCAGGCCATGCAGGTGTTCGGCGGGAAGGGGTACTCGCGGCACGAACCGTTCGAACACATCTACCGTCACCACCGCCGTTACCGGATCACCGAGGGCGCCGACGAGATCCAGATGCGACGCGTCGCCGGATACCTGTTCGGTTTCATGTCGGGCAAGGCGCCCAAGGGTGTGGGCTCGGCCTGAGTAGGCTGGGCAGCATGCGAGATCGTGTGCGAACAGTGCCGAATCGGGTGATCCGGCCATGATCGCGGTCATCATCATCGTCGCGACCGTGGTGGTCGCGCTGTTCGTCCTGGGCGGGGCTGCGTGGTTCGCCTGGGACTCCGACAAGCGGGTGCGCAACTTCGCGCGGTCCACCGACCTCATCCCGGGCCGACCCGGGCGCGCACCGGAGAGCTGGACCACCGACAACAGCCGAGAAGCCCTGCTGCATCGACGTATTCGTTATGCGATCGCCGATGTGCACGCCAACCCCGCCATCCCGCTCGACGACGAACTGGTGTCGGCGCGGGACCGGCTGGACGACGCGGTGTTCGAGCTCGACGACCGCCTCATCGCGGCCGCCGGCAGCGGGGGCGACGAGGCCACCGAGGTCCTCGACCGCGCCGAATCGGCGGTCAAGGCCCTCGAAGCGTTACCCAAGAAGTTGTGGGAGGCGCCCAAGTCGGATCAACTCGCCGACCTCGACCGCGTGACGCGGGTCCTGTCCCGCGGCTGATCCTCAGATGACCGTCGGGCGCGGCGGCGGGTCGGGCTCGGGCGGTGCCGGTTGCGGATCAGGCACCGGCGGCGGTGGGGGCGTCGGGATCGGTGGTTCCGGTGGTGGTTCGGGGATCGGCTCCGGCGCCGGCATCGGATCCGGCGGCGGTGGGGGCTGAGGTACCGGCTGGTTCACGAGGACTCCTCTCGACGTGCGCGTCTGGCGTCGGAGTCCCGACGCTACGCCCGCACCGAGCGTCCGGCCACCGGCTCGTCAGCCCTCGGTCTCGTCGACCCCTCGGTCTTGTCAACCCGCGGTCTTGTCAACCCTTGGTGAGGTCCAGCAGTTTTCGGACTGTGCGCAGGTTGCGGCCGGTCCCCTGCACGCCGAGTCCCCGGGCGATGGCCGGAGCGGTCAACTTCGACCGGCCCGCACCCTCGGCGTAGCGGATGTGGAGATCGGAGCCGATCACGCGCCGGACGTCATCGCCGAAGTCCTTCTCCTCGAACGCGGCAGCCTTGTCGGCATCGGGTTCGGCGACGAGGAAGTAGACGTAGGAAAACCTGTCGTCGACGACCTCGAAGGGGTGCGCATCGAGTGCGGCCCGTACCTCGGCCGGGGTGCGGCTGATGACCTCGCGGAAGAAGCCGTAGCGTTTCTCGATCTCACGCTCGAGTGCGCGGTCGAACTCGGCGGCATCGCCGGGCGGTGAACAGAGCAGGTTGCCCGACGCGATGTACGTCGAGACGTCCGTGGCCCCGAGTTCGGTTGCGATCTCCCGCAGTTCGGTCATCGGCAGCTTGGCGCCACCGACGTTGACCGCCCGGATGAGGACGATGCGCGTCGTCGATGATTCGCTCACCGGTCCATGATGGCAGCGGTTTCACAACTTGGACAGGTCGGTGCGCGCCAGCATCACGTTGTAGTCGTCCCAGCGGGACACCACGAAGTACAGGTTCTTGCCGCTCGAACGCGGGTGGATGTAGGGCGTGTACAGCCCGCTCGACTGCTTGTTGGAGATGAGGACGCGTTCGCCGCTCCACGGACCGACGGGGGTGGGGGAGGTCCGCATCACGACGGTGCCGGCGCGCTCGGTCAGCATGACGAACTTCCTGAGGTAGTTGTTGTAGGCCACTGACATCTCGCTGACCGGTCGGGCGACGATCGGTGCGGCGTCGGCCGGGTTCGGCGACCATGCGTTGCCGCCCCGGAAGTATTGATGGCGACTGAGATTCAGTATGTCGGCGGGCCGGAAGCGGGCGACGAAGGCCGACCCGTGTCGGCCGTTGGGGGTGCCGTACTGGTAGATGTAGTCGCCGCTGCGTAGGAAGGCGCCCATCTGGAATCGACTGTGGCCCTGCGCGATCTGCGGCACGCCGGGCACGGTCAGTTCGAGGTTCGCGCGGATCGTGTTGTTGTCGACGGTCCAGGTCTGACCGTTGTTGCGTGACACCGCGATCGCCGAGTAGTTGGTGGCCCATTTTCCCGGACCCAGCCACTTGTGGATCGACATGAAACTCAGGAACTGGACGCCGTTGATCGAGATGCCGCCGGTGGGGATGCGTCCGACCTCGGTGTTGCGGACGCCTATCGCGTTGAACATCGGCTGCGAATAGGTGGGATGCGCCGGCGTGACCGAGGCTCCGGAGCGGACCGACCCGGGTATCGCGGTCGGGAAGCGGATGGTCTTGTCGAGATTCGAGTTCGCGTCGCTGCGGAGCATCGTGTTGTGTCGCCACACCATCTGACCGGCGCATCTGCCCCAGGTGTCGCCGAAGGCCATGAGCACTTGGCCCGAACCGTTGTCCCACGGCACCCCGACGTCGGTGGCGGTGATCCCGAAGCGGGCGTCGGTGCGTTCGGGGCTGCGCGGTCCGGTGACCCACGAGACGGCGGTGGTCGCGCCTTTGAGCTTGGGCAGCGGCCCTTGCGGTTTCTTGCCGTCGGCGCGGTAGCTGCCGAAATCGACGCTGCCCCACCCGAGGTCGCTGGACCCGGAACTGCCCGTGCTGCCGACGTCGCCACCGGTGATGCCGGTGGCATTGCAGACCGCCGCGGTGGCGGGGGAGGCCGCCGCGGAGAGGAGTCCCGCGGTCAGGCCGACGGTCACGCCACCGACCACCAGGGCGCGCGAGAGCGGGCGCAGGCGTGCTCGGCTGCGTCGGGACATGGGACCCCCTGTGGCTACGGCTGGTGCCAGTGTTGCAGAAGTGGCAGGTCCGAGCGGTCGAGGTGGCCAAAGCTTGACCGGGGCGTGACCCTTCGAGGCTCGTCGCTGATCCCGACTGCCGAACCTCAACTCGTCCGGCAGACGTCGGTCGAGGTCTGCCGGTCGGGTTGACGTCGACCGGTCGATAGGTGGGCGGGCGGAGGGCGTGCGTGTGCTTCTCGCGCCTCAGGGGGGCGGGCTAGTGGCGCGTGGCGACCGCGAAGGCGCGTCGGAACGGCATCAGGGTGCCCCAGTCGTGGCGGGGATAGGCCTCGGCGAGGCGGCGCTTGAGTTCGGTGACGAACTCCTCACGCAGATGGGTGGGTAAGGCCTGCAGGTACGGCCGGGCGCCGGTGCCCGAGATCCAGTCGAAGACCGGGTCGTTGCCGCCGAGGACGTGCAGGTAGGTGGTCTCCCAGGCGTTGACCCGGAAGCCGCGGTCGAAGAAGAACCGGAGGTAGTCCTCGGCGTCCATGCGCGGCAGCGGCCGCACGTCGCTCAGCGATTCGGCGAACGGTTCGGTGCTCGCGAGATCGGCCAGCGCGGTGCGGAACGGGGCGTCGTGACCGTTCGGAACCTGGATCGCGAAGGCGCCGCCGTCGGAAAGATGACCCAACAGGCGGTCGATGACCTCGAACTGGTCGGGGACCCACTGGAACATCGCGTTCGAGATCATCAGGTCGAACGGGCGGTGCGGTGTCCACTCGATCACGTCGGCGACGTCGAAGTTCGCGTGGGGGTCGGTGTTGTCGCTGATGGCGCGGTCGATCATGGCCGCGGATTCGTCGATGCCGAGGATCTCGGCGCTCGGCCACTGCGCGCGCAGATGTTTGGTGAGATGCCCCGGTCCGCATCCGAGATCGACGATCGTCGTGGGATTGGTGGGGATCTGCGCGATCAGGTCGAGGAAGGGTCTCGACCGGTCGTCGGCGAATTGCAGATAGCGTGCTGGATCCCAGACAGCCATGCGTCCACATTAGGGGCGCGCGGGGGTGGTGTCACGGGGAGACAGGCATCGACGCAGCGTGGTTTCGTGACGTGATCTCCGCCGCGGAGCGGTCACGGCGCTGACGTAGGCTTCCCTGCGTGACAGATCCCGTGAACCCCGCTCCCGAGAACTCGACCGGCGCCGACGCCGCGGCGGTCGTGGAGATCTCCACCGACGGCGCCTGCCTCGGCAACCCCGGCCCCGGCGGGTGGGGTGCGGTGCTCCGGTACAAGGGCAACGAGAAGCGGATCTCCGGGTCGGACCCCGACACCACCAACAACAAGATGGAGCTCACGGCGGCCATCGAGGGGCTCGCCGCGCTGACCAGGCCGTCGAAGGTGATCATCTACACCGACTCCACCTATGTGCGGAACGGGATCATGAAGTGGGTCGCCGGCTGGCAGGCGAACGGCTGGAAGACCAAGGACAAGAAACCGGTGAAGAACGCCGACCTGTGGCGACGCCTCATCGAGGAGGAGAAGCGTCACGAGGTCGAGTGGCGCTGGGTCAAGGGGCACGCCGGTGACCACTTCAACGAGATCGCCGACGAACTCGCCACCACCGCGGCCCGGGCGGTCTCCCGATGAGTGGCCTCCCTGTCGCCGTCGAGCCCGAACACGACGAGCATCTCGTCGCGGCTGTCGAGAGCGCCGGCGGCAAGATCGTCGGACTCGACGAGGCACGGGTACTGGTCTGGATCGGTCCGCCCGCCGAGTTCCCCGAACTGCCGGATGCCGTCGAGTGGGTGGCGCTCAAGACCGCGGGCATCGAGGACTTCCTGAATGCCGGACTCCTCGACGACCGCCGGGTCTGGACCAATGCCTCCGGCTTCTACGCCGAGAACGTGGCCGAGCACGCGCTCGCGCTGCTCCTCGCCGGGCTGCGGCAGATCAACACCGCCGTCACCCGGCACTGGGACAAGGAACGGATCGACACCTCCGTGCGGTCGCTGCATGGTTCCACCGTCGCCATCGTGGGCGCGGGTGGGATCGGCGCCTCACTGGGCCCGCGGCTGAAGGCCTGCGGTGCGCGCGTCGTCGCGGTGAACCGGTCGGGCCGCGACGTGCCCGGCGCCGACGAGGTGCGACGCTCCGACGAACTCGACTCGGTCTGGGCCTCCACCGACCACGTGGTGCTGGCCGCGCCGGCGACCCCGGAGACGCGGCACATGATCAACGCCGAAAGCCTTGCCGCACTGCCGAAACACGCATGGATCGTGAACGTCGCGCGCGGCCCGCTGGTCGACGAGGAGGCCTTGTACCGGGCCCTGGTGGACGGCGAGATCGCCGGCGCGGCACTCGACGTGACCGATCCCGAACCGCCGGCCGAGGATCACCCGCTGTGGTCGCTGCCGAACGTCATCATCACCCCGCACGTCGCGAACCCCGCGTCGGGGCTGACACTTGAGATGGCGCCGTGGCTGGCCGAGAACGTGCGTCGATTCGCCGCGGGCGAGGAACTGATCTCGACGGTCCAGCCCGGTCGAGACTACTGAACGAGATCATTTTCTAGAACACGTTCTCGTTTTGGGCCTGTTCGTGGCAGAGTCGGGGAGTGATTCTCGACAGATTCCGTATCGATGACCATGTCGCTGTCGTCACCGGTGCCGGTCGCGGCCTGGGTGCGGCCATCGCGGTGGCCTTCGCCCAGGCGGGCGCCGACGTGGTGATCGCGGCGCGCAGCGAATTCGACCTCGACCAGGTGGCCGGACAGATCGCCGACGCCGGTCGTCGCGCCCACGTCGTCCCGGTCGATCTCAGCAACGCCGACGCCGCAGCCGCCCTCGCCGAGACCGCGGTCGAGGAGTTCGGGCGGCTCGACACGATCGTCAACAACGTGGGCGGTGCGATGCCCCGTCCACTCCTCGACACAACCCCCAAGCACCTCGTCGAGGCCTTCGACTTCAACGTCGCCAACGCCCACGCGCTCGTCGTGGCCGGCGCCAAGCAGATGCTCGCGACCACCGGACACGGCTCGATCATCAACGTCACCTCGGCCGTCGGCCGGGTGCCGGGTCGCGCGTATGCCGCCTACGGAACCGCGAAAGCCGCTCTGGCGCACTACACCCGGATCGCCGCGATGGACCTCAATCCGAAGATCCGGGTCAACGGCATCGCGCCCGGAGCGATCCTCACCTCGTCGCTGGAGATCGTCGCCGGTAACGACGAGATGCGGACCGCCCTCGAGAACGCCACCCCGATGCACCGGCTCGGCGATCCAGAGGACATCGCCGCCGCGGCGCTGTACCTGGCCTCGCCGGCGGGTGCCTACGTCACCGGCAAGATCCTCGAGGTCGACGGCGGGATCATCGCACCGAACCTGGACCTCCCGATCCCGGATCTGTAGGGGGTTTCGACAAGCTCAACCAGCGGGGAACGAGCTCAACCAGCGGGGAAACGAGCTCGAGCAGCGGGTCAGGACGGGCGGATGTTGTGCGCGGCCTGCTCGACGATGGTCGCGATCCGCTTGGTCTTGGTCTCGGGTCTCTTCGCCAGCGCGATCTGACCGAGACCCATCTTGCGGGCGCTGGGTGGAAAGGCGTCCCAGTTGGAGCGGGCGATCGGGTTCGCGTCGAGGGCGGCGGTGAGTTCGGGGGACTCGATGCCGGCCTCGGCGTCGTCGAAGATGGTCCACAGGCCACGTGCCTTGGCGTCGTCGATGACCGCCTGGCCGGCGGGTTGCATGCGCCCTGACTCGATGAGGTCGGCGACCCGCGCCTTGTTCGACGCTGCCCACGGGCTGTTGCGGCCACGCCGGGTGAACCACAAGCCGCGCCGAGCGTCGTCGAAGACCCGGGTGTGGCCGTCGATCCAACCCCAGCAGAGGGCCTCCCGGACCGCTTCGTCGTAATCGAGCGGCTCGCGTCCGGAGTCTTTGCGCCAGAAGATGAGCCACACTCCGGATGAGGTCTGGTGGTTGTCGCACAACCACTCTCGCCACTCGTCGATGGTTTCGACGACGAGCTGAGGCGCGCTCGGATCGGCCATGGGTTCACCCTAATCGCGAGCCGTCCATCTCGGTACAGTGAGAACGTGACCGGCATTCTCGAGTTCGCGAGCAACAACTGGTGGCTGATCTTCCCCATCGGTGGTGTCGTCGGCGGCTGGGCCGGGTCGATCGCGAAGTACAACGAGAAGCGCCGCAAGGACAAGATCGAACTCGCTCGCATCAAGGCCGCCGCCCAGACCGAGCAGCTGAAGCTGACCACGACGTCCGTCGAGCAACTCCGCAAGACACTGAAACAGCACGATGCGCTCAACGAGAAGTGGTTCGCCTACGAACTCGACCTGGCCACGCTCATCGAGTACCCCCTCATGACCGACATGCGCGAACCGCTCACCCTCGCCTTCCATCGTGCGCGGGTCCACGCCGACGACCTGCGGCCGGAACCCCCGCGCGCCGGCGACACCGAGACGACGATCGCTCCGTCCGACTTCGCCGAGTACCGCGAGGCTGTCGGTGACTACGCCGCAGCCTTCGACGCCGCCGAACGCGAGGCACGACGCCGCAAGCAGGCCGGGTTCTCGCCGATCGAACGCGAAGCGCTCGACCGCGCCCGCAAACTCATCAACATCGCCTCCGACTCCGGTGCCACCGCGGCGGAACGTCAGGCCGCCTACAAGAAGGCGCGTGCCGAACTCGACGGGCTCCTCGACGTCCCGCCGCTAGCCGCCGAACACCTGGAACGCCAGATCGCCGGTGCGCTCGAACGGGGTCGCGGGGACTGAGCCGGTGGGCAGATGTCGCCGTTCGTGTCGTCGGACGATACGAAACGCGACAGGTGCCTGGCGGACCACCCGCCGCTCAAGGAGCAAAAACCTTCCGCCGGGTCAGCCCGCCTCGATCGCGCCGGTGAACTGGCTCTCGTAGAGGCGGCAGTAGGCGCCGCGGGCGGCGAGGAGTTCCTCGTGGTTGCCCTGCTCGACGATGTGGCCGTTCTCCATCACGACGATCACGTCCGCGTCGCGGACCGTCGAGAGACGGTGTGCGATCACGAAACTCGTGCGGTCGGTGCGGAGGTTGGCCATCGCCTTCTGGATGAGCAGCTCGGTGCGGGTGTCGACGGAACTGGTCGCCTCGTCGAGGATGAGGATCGTGGGCCGGGCGAGGAAGGCCCGGGCGATCGTGATGAGCTGTCGCTCACCGGCACTGACGCCGCCGCCCTCGTCGTCGAGGACCGTGTCGTAGCCGTCGGGGAGGGTTCGGACGAAGTGGTCGACGTGGCTCATCCGGGCGGCCTCGAGTACCTCGTCGCGGGACGCGGAGGGGTCTCCGTAGGCGATGTTGTCGTAGATGGTCCCGCCGAACAGCCACGAGTCCTGCAGCACCATGCCGGTGCGCTCGCGGAGGTCGTCGCGGGTCATCTCGGCCGAGTCGACGCCGTCGACGCGGATGGTTCCGGAATCGACATCGTAGAACCGCATGATCAGGTTGACCAGCGTCGTCTTGCCGGCGCCGGTGGGTCCGACGATGGCGACCATGTGCCCGGGACGCGCTGTCAGGGTGAGGTTCTCGATCAGCGGCTTGTCCTCGACATAGCGGAACGAGACGTCATCGAACTCGATGAGACCGTGGTCGACCGCAGGTGTCTTCGGATCGGCGGCATCCGGGGTCTGCTCCTCGGCGTCGAGGATGTCGAAGATGCGTTCGGCGGACGCGACACCGCTCTGCATCAGGTTGATCATCGACCCGATCTGGGTGAGCGGCTGCGTGAACTGGCGGGAGTACTGGATGAACGCCTGCACCTCACCGAGGCTCAGCGAACCCGAGGCCACGCGCAGACCGCCGACGACGGCGACCGCCACGTAGTTGAGGTTCCCGAGGAACATGATGGTCGGCATGATGACGCCGGAGATGAACTGTGCACGCCAACTCGATTGGTACAGCTTCTCGTTTCGCTCGTCGAAGGTCGCCTCGATCTCACGCTGACGACCGAAGGCGGTCACCAGTTCGTGTCCGGTGAAGGCTTCCTCGACCTGGGCGTTGAGGGCGCCCGTCGACGCCCACTGTGCGGAGAAGTGGGGCTTGGAACGCTTGGCGATGACGGCTGTCGCGATGACGGCCAGCGGGACGGTCGCCACCGCGATCAATGCGAGCAGCGGCGAGATCCAGATCATCATCACCAGCAGTGCGATGACCGTCAGCACCGAGTTCATGAACTGGGCAATGGTCTGCTGCATGCTCTGCGACAGGTTGTCGAGATCGTTGGTGACCCGGCTGAGCAGCTCCCCGCGCGGCATCGTGTCGTAATACCGCAGCGGCAGGCGGTGGACCTTCTCCTCGACCTTCGCGCGAAGGTCTCGGATCGTCTCCACGACGATGATGTTCAGCAGGTACGCGGCCAGCCACGCGAGTCCCGACGCCACGACGTACATCACCAGGGTGAGGAGCAGGACGCGACCGACATCGCCGAAATCGACTCCGACGCCGGGTGTCACGTCCATCGACGAGACCATGTCGGCGAAGGTGTCGTCGCCACGGTCGCGCAGACCGGCCACCGCCTGGTCCTTCGACTGTCCGGCGGGCAGCATCCGCCCGATGACGCCGTTGAAGACGAGGTCGGTGGCGTGGCCGAGGACGCGCGGCGCGACGGCCAGCAGGATGACCGAACCGACGATCGAGCTCAGCGTCACGGTCATCAGGCCGCGGTACGAACCGAGCTGGGCGACAACTCGTTTGATCGACGGCCAGAACGAGCGCGGCTTGGACTCGGGGCCGCCGGCCATGGGTCCACCCGGGCGGGTCATGCGCGCTCCTCCATGGCCATCTGGGATTCGGCGATCTCGGCGTAGGTGGAACACGAGGCCAGCAGGTCGTCGTGTGTCCCGATGCCGACGATGCGGCCGCGGTCGAGGACGACGATCTGCTCGGCATCGACGATGGTCGAGATGCGTTGTGCCACCACGATCACCGACGCGTCGCGGGTGGCCGGCCGCAGCGCCGCCCGGAGCTTGGCGTCGGTGGTGAGGTCGAGCGCCGAGAACGAGTCGTCGAACAGGTAGATGGCGGGGCGCCGGACCAGTGCACGGGCTATCGCGAGGCGCTGCCGCTGGCCGCCGGAGACGGTGGTGCCGCCCTGCGCGACCCGGGTGTCGAGGCCGTCGGGCATCGCCGCGACGAACTCCTCGGCCTGTGCGATGCGCAGTGCCTCCCAGATCTCGTCGTCGGTGGCGTCGGACTTGCCATGCAGGATGTTCGACCGGATGGTCCCGGAGAAGAGGTACGGACGCTGCGGGACGAGGCCGACCACCGACCGCAGTTCGTCGGGGTCGAGTCGCTTGACGTCGGTGCCGCCGACGCTGACCGTGCCCTCGGTGGCGTCGATGAGCCGGGGCACGAGTCCGAGGAGTGTCGTCTTGCCGGAGCCGGTCGAACCGACGATGGCGGTCGTGGTCCCCGGAGTCACGCGGAAGCTGATGCCGCTCAGCACCGGATCGTCGGCGCCGGGATAGCGGAACTCGGCGGCGTCGAACTCGACGATGCCGGGATGGCCGGCGAAAGCGACCGGGTCGACGGGCGGATGCACCGAGGTCTCCGTGTCGAGGACCTCGGTGATGCGCTCGGCGCAGACCGCGGCGCGCGGCGCCATCATCGCCAGGAACGACGCCATCATCACCGACATGAGGATCTGCATGACGTAGCTCATCAGTGCGGTGAGTGCGCCGATCTCGACTTTGCCGTCGGACACGGCGTGGCCACCGAACCAGATGACCGCGACGATCGTGACGTTCGTGATCACCATGACCAGCGGGAACATCAGTGCCATCAGCTTGCCGACCCGCAGCGTGGCGTCGGCGAGATGGTCGTTGGCGACCCCGAAACGCTTGCGCTCGTGCTCCTCCCGCACGAAGGCGCGTACCACGCGGATGCCGGTGATCTGCTCGCGCAGAACACGATTCACCGCGTCGATGCGTTCCTGCATGGCGCGGAAACCGGGGATCATGCGTGCGATGACGAGACCCATCGCCAGGCCGAGGATCGGCACCGCCACCGCGATGACCCACGACAACGCCGGGGCCTCGCGGATGCCCATCACGATCCCGCCGATGCACATGATGGGCGCCATCACGAGGATCGCGCTGCACATGACGATCAGCATCTGCACCTGCTGGACGTCGTTGGTGGTGCGGGTGATCAGCGACGGCGCGCCGAACGTGCCGACCTCACGGGCGGAGAACGAGTTGACGCGGTGCAGCAGGTCGCTGCGGATGTCGCGGCCCACCCCGAGGGCGGCCCGCGACCCGAAGAACTGCGCGATGATCGTCGCCACGATCTGCACGACGCTCACCAACAGCATCCAGCCGCCGATGCGCATGATGTAGCCGGTGTCGCCGGTCGCCACACCGTTGTCGATGATGTCGGCGTTGAGGCTCGGCAGGTAAAGCATCGCCGCGGTCGCCACGAACTGCAGCGTCACGACCATGACGATGTTGATGCGGTACCGCCGGAGGTACGTGCTGATGAGTTGGGTCAGCATCTCGGCGCCGTACTCGGACTCAGCGGGCCGATGGTCTCTGCGATCACCTGCGTCAGACTAGTTGCCCCGGCTAAGGGGTGGGAATCGTCTGGCGTGGTCAGCTGCCGAAGAGGGCGACGGCTGCCTCTCCGGTGTGGGTGAGGTAGGTGAACGATTCCTGGAAGTACAGGTTCACCACGTCGGCGTCGTGGGAGTCGTAGCCGATGGACACGTCCTGGCCGATGGTCAGCTCGAAGTCGCCGCCGCGGGTGCTCATGACGAACGCGCCGCGGATGGCCGGGGCCCACACGATGTCGCCGGTGACCAGTCGCTTGATGTGGTCGCGGATCGGGTAGCCGTGGTTCGACGTCTCGTTGACCTGCGTGTAGACCTCTGCCGACATGGCGACCGAGTACGGCCCGTCGACCGAGGCGAGACGCAGGGTGGTGAGGGCCTGGCTGACGGCTTCGGGGTAGTCGCGCACGTCGGCGGGCAGCTGGATCGGGGTTGCCGACGCCTCGGCGCGGATGCCGGTGATCGATGCGGCCGCGTAGCCCTCGAAGATCGCGCGGTCCTCGGCGAGGGCGAGCTGGCGCGCGGCTTCGACGACCGGATCCCAGTCGGCGTCCCGGGCGCCGCGGTCGACGTCGTCGATGGCCTCGCGGGAAACGGTGAACGGCACCTTGAGCTCGACCAGCGACTGGGTGCGTCGGATGAAGGCCTGGATGCCGTCGGCCGGGGAGTCGATCTTGCTGCGGTGACCCAGGGTGACGGCCGCGGTGTCCTGGCCCATCGGCCCCTTGACGTCGACGAGTCGGCGGCCGGCGATGTTCCGCTTGAACGACCGGGTGGCCTCCTCCTCGATCTCTGCCCAGGCGGCGTCGGAGATGGGGGCGAGTTCGCGGTGCAGGTTGTTCATGGGGGCCTCCTGGTGCGGTGGTGTCGGGCGGTGGTCGGTCTGTGGCCGGCTAGTGCAGGGAACCGATTCCCAGGGAACCGTCGGCGCGGGGGGCCGGGGTCTGGACGGCGGGTTCGGCTGGGCCGGGCGCGGGCGGCAGATCCTCGAGGAAGTCGAGGGTCGGGGTGAAGAACTGCGACCCGGTGACGGCGGTGGTGAAGTCGAGGAGGCGGTCGTAGGTTCCCGGCGGGTCGCCGATGAACATCTTGCGCAGCATCTCCTCGGTCACCTCGGGGCCGGCGGAGTAGGCGATGTAGAAGGTGCCGTTCTCGCCGTTCCCGGAGACGTCGCCGTAGGGCATGTTGTCGCGGACGACGTCGATCTCCTCGCCGTTCTCGTCCTCGACCTTGTTGAGGGCGATGTGGGAGTTGGGCGGCTTCACGTCGTCGGACATCTCGACGTTGTCGAGCTTGGTGCGTCCGATCGCGGCTTCCTGCTCGCTCGTGCTCAGGTCGTTCCACGACGACAGGTCGTGGACGTAGCGCTGGATGGCGACGTAGCTGCCGCCGGCGAAGTCGGGGTCCTCGTCGCCGACGGTGATGGCGTCGACCGCGGCCTGTCCGACGGGGTTCTCGGTGCCGTCGACGAAGCCGATGAGGTCACGCAGGTCGAAGTAGCGGAAGCCGTGCACCTCGTCGACGACCGTCACCGCGTCGCCGAGTGCGTCGGTGATGAGGCGTCCGAGCTCGAAGCACAGGTCCATGTGGTCGGACTTGATGTGGACCAGGAGATCGGCGGGGGTCGCCGGTGCGGTGTGGACTGCGCCCTCATACGGGACGAAGGGGCGTAGTGAACGCGGGCGGGGGCCGTCGAACAACCGGTCCCACGCGTCGGAACCGATCGAGACGATGCCGGCCAACGCTGCCTCCGGGGCGCGCGAGGAGACCGCGTTGTTCAGTCCCGGGATCTCCTCCAGCACATCACGAACCGTGTCCTCGCCACCGTCGTTGATGGTGAGGACGAGAAAGATCGCCGACTTGGTCTTACGCGTCAGGATCGTCTGCGGCACGGGCACGCCCAATACCCTAGCCGACCCATGTCCGAAATGGGATCGCAGATCGTGCCGTGAAAAAGTAGGGCAGGCAACCCTTTTCAGAACTGCCCGGAAAATCCGTGCCGGATGCCGAGATCAGCTGCGCGCGATGGCCCTTCCGGCAGCACGGCCGGAGAAGATGCACCCGCCCAGGAAGGTGCCTTCGAGCGCGTTGTAGCCGTGCACACCGCCGCCACCGAAACCCGCGACCTCACCGGCCGCGAACAGGCCGTCGAAGGCGCTCCCGTCGGGTCGGAGCACCTGCGAGTCGAGGTTGGTCTCGAGGCCGCCGAGGGTCTTGCGGGTGAGGATGTTGAGCCGCACCGCGATCAGCGGACCGTGCGCGGGGTCGAGGATGCGGTGGGGTTTGGCCACCCGAACGATCTTGTCGCCGATGAACTGTCGCGCATTGTTGATCGCCATCAGCTGGGCGTCCTTGGAGAACTTGTTCTCCACATCGGCGTCGCGAGCGGAGATGACGCGCTCGATGTGCGCGAGGTCGAGTTCGGGACCGCGGGCGATCGCATTCATCCCGCTGACCAGTTCGGGCAGATTGTCGGCGACCACGAAGTCGATGCCGTTGCGCACGAAGGCATCCACCGGACCGGGCGTGCCCTTGGCGAGGCGGCTGCGCGCGGCGAACCTGAGATCCTTGGAGGTGATGTCGGGATTCTGTTCGGAACCCGACAGCATGAACTCCTTCTCGACGATGGTCTGCGTGAGGATGAACCACGAGTAGTCGTGGCCGGCGGCGAGGATCGCCTTCATCGTCGAGTTCGTGTCGAAGCCGGGGAAGTTCGGCGGCGCGAGGCGGTTGCCGTTTGCGTCGAGCCACAGCGACGAGGGTCCCGGGATGATCCGGATGGCGTGGTCGGGCCAGATCGGGTCCCAGTTGTGGATGCCCTCGGTGTAGTGCCACATGCGGTCGCGGTTCACGATGCTCGCGCCGGCGTCCTCGCTGATGCCCAGCATGCGGCCGTCGACGTGTACCGGGACGCCGGAGATCATCGTCTCCGGTGCGGGGCCGAGGCGGTCGACCGGCCAGTTCTTGCGGATGAGGTCATGGTTGTGGCCGATGCCGCCCGACGTCACGATGACCGCTCCGGCGCGAATCTCGAAGTCGCCCACCACATCGCGGTTCGACGCCTTGCCGCGTTCGAGGTCGGTCGGGGCGAGGGTGGCCCCCCGCACGCCCACGGCGACACCGTCTTCGACGACGAGTTCGTCGACGCGGTGGCGGAACCGGAATTCGACGAGTCCACGCTTCTCGGCCTCGAGGACCGGTTCGGCGAAGACCCGGACGACCTCCGGTCCGGTGCCCCAGGTGAGGTGGAAGCGTGGCACGGAATTGCCATGACCGTCGGCGAAACCGCCGCCGCGCTCGGCCCAGCCGACGACCGGGGTGATGCGCAGACCGAGATCGTGCAGGTACTGCCGCTTCTCGGTGGCCGCGAAGTCGACGTACGCCCGAGCCCACTGACGCGGCCAGTAGTCCTCGTCGTCGCGGTCGAAGCCCGCCGACCCCATCCAGTCCTGCAGGGCGAGGTCGGCGGAGTCGGAGATGCCGAGCCGGCGCTGTTCGGGGGTGTCGACCATGAAGAGCCCGCCCAGCGACCAGAAAGCCTGTCCGCCAAGGTTGTTGCGGTTCTCCTGGTCGACGACCACCACGCGTCGGCCGGCCTTGGTGAGCTCGTATGTCGCGACCAGACCAGCCAGACCCGCACCGACGACCACCGCGTCGGCCACCTGCTTCGTCACGACAACTCCTCACCGCGTCGATGTGCCGCCTGTCCCCACCCGGACATGCGATCCCGAGAGAACATTAGCGCCGCGTCACACCGAGATGTCGGCGTACCGGTGGAACCACGGCGCGGCGTCCTCGAGGGATGCGGCGAGCGCCAGGAGGTCGCCGTCGGCGCCCAAGCGGCCGACGAACTGGACCCCGAGCGGGAGCCCGGTCGCGGTCCAGTGCAGGGGCACGCTGATCGCCGGACGTCCGGTCATGTTCGCCAGCTGCGTGTAGGGCACCCAGCCGAGGTTCTCCTCGACGAGCTGGTCGACGATCCCCACCCGCGACATCACCTTGCCGATGCGGGCGCGGGCTGCGAGCCGCGCCGCCTGCTGGAGGAGCGGCGGGGTCGTCATCGACCCGACGGCCGGCGGCGGAACGGCGAGGGTCGGGGTCAGGAGCAGGTCGTGGGTCTCGTGGAATCGTTCCAGAGCACGAACGTGGTGGTTGACGTGGTCGAGCGCGCGGAAGAGCGGCACCACCCCGGCGGCCCGGCCGATCTCGGCGAGGGCGAGCGTGTCCGCCTCGAAGTCGGCGTCCCGTGCCCCGGACAGGCGGCGTGCCTCGTCGACCTGGGCGGCCGCCTTGGCGAACCAGATCTCGAGGAAGTCGCGGGCCAGTTCCGCGTCGTCGTGCGGCGGCTCCACCTCCTCGACCTGGTGGCCTAGCTCGGTGAGCAGCTTCGCGGCGTGCTCCACGGCCGCGACTGCTTCGGGGTGCGGTGCCGGGTTGATGGCCGAACGTGTGGTGAATCCGACCCGGAGCAGCCGCGGGGGAGAGGCGATCCGCGTCGTGAACGACTCGGTGTGCAGGGGGGCTGGATAGGTCGACGACGCGGTGGGTCCGATGATCGCGTCGTACAGGCCGGCCGCGTCGCGCACCGTGCGGGTCACGACACCCTCGACGCCCATCCCGAAGAGCGGCTCGCCGGTGGCGGGCCCGAACGGCATCAGGCCGCGCGACGCCTTGAGTCCGACGAGCCCGGTGCACGCCGCCGGGATGCGGATGGAGCCGCCTCCGTCGTTCGCGCCCGCCGCCGGCACGACGCCTGCGGCCACGGCCGCGGCACTGCCTCCGGATGAACCGCCGGGCGTCACGTCGAGGTTCCAAGGGTTGCGCGCCGGACCCCACAGGACGGATTCGGTGATCGCCTTGGAACCGAACTCCGGGGTGTTGGTCTTGCCGAAGACGACCAGCCCCGCATCGAGGAAGCGCTGGACGACCGTCGCGTGCTCGGTGGCGACGTGCCGCGCCAGCGAGCGGGAACCGCGGGTCGTCGGATAGCCGCGGTAATCCTGGGCGAGGTCCTTGATCAGGAAGGGGACACCGACGAACGGTCCGGTCAGCTCGGTGCGGGCGCGATGGTCGGCCTCGGCCTCGATCGGGATGACGATCGCGTTCAGGTGGGGGTTCACCGCGGCAGCACGGGCCCGTGCCAGGTCGAGGAGTTCGGCAGCCGTGACCTCGCCCGATGCGACGAGTCCGGCGAGGGCGGTCGCATCCTGGCCGAGGTATTCACCCATGTTCACGGCCCCGACCCTAATGAGTGCGGGGCCGGGTCGCGGCCGGGTTGGCCGATACGCCCGCCCAGGAGATCGAACCGATTCCCACATCACCGTTAACCACCCAAACGAATAACGGTGCGGTCGCGGCAATTTCGTTCGTTCGGACGGCAGAATCGGACAGTTGTGCCGCGTATGGCCCATATGAGCTGTTCACAATGGGGCAAATGTGACACGCACCACTACCCGCCGGCGTCACGAAGCCCGATCCAGCCTTTGCCGCGACGTTATCGTGCCGTTACACTTCTCGACGACGGGTACCGCTCCTGACGGGGATCAATAGAATCCCCCTACGTACGACTTCCGCAGTACCCGGTAGGCAAGACCCAGAAGCGGCCGACTCCGGCCGAGATCCAAAGGAAAACTGACGAATGCTGACTCGCGCCCGTAAGCGCCTCGTCGCCGGACTCGTGGCTCTCGTGGCCTTGTCAGGTGCCACGCTGGTCGCAGCTCCGCCGGCGTCCGCAGCCAATGGTTGCAACGTCGAATACGTCCGCTCGAACGCCATGAACCGGACCGTGCCCGTGTGCATCGTCTCGGCCGGTGGCGGCGGACCGAAGCCGACGCTGTACCTCCTCGACGGCCTGCGTGCCCCCAACAACAACAGCGGTTGGCTCATCAACACCGATGTCGCCCGCTACATGGCCGGCAAGGGCACGAACGTCGCCATCCCGTTCGGCGGCGGCGGCAGCTTCTACACCGACTGGCAGTCCTACGACCCCAAGCTCGGCAACAACAAGTGGGAGACCTTCCTGACCCGCGAGCTGCCGCGCCACATGGCCGCCCGCCACGGCAGCGACAACCGCCGCAACGGCATCGCCGGTCTGTCGATGTCGGGCACCTCGGCGCTAAACCTCGCGTCGCGCCACCCGGGCTTCTACAAGGCGGTCGCCTCCTACAGCGGCTACCCCACGGTCACCCTGCCGGGCTTCACCCAGGGCATCCAGGCCTCGGTCATCGAGATGGGCGGCAACCCCACCAACATGTGGGGCTTCTACCCGGCCGGCAGCTGGTTCCAGAACGACCCGTTCCTGAGCGCGGGCAACCTGGCCGGCAAGCACGTCTACATCTCCTCCGGTAGCGGCGTCGGCAGCAAGTACGACTCGTCGGTCAACCCGACCAGCGCCAACTTCGACCCGGTCAAGTTCGCGCAGATGATCCCGCTCGAGGTCGCCGCGTCGACCAGCAGCCAGCTGTACGTCGGCCGCGTCGCGCTCGTCCCGGGCGTCAAGCTCACCACCCGGATCACCCCGGACGGTGCGCACTGGTGGGACTACTGGCAGAACACCTTCAAGGAGTCGTGGACCAAGACCTTCCGCCCGGCGTTCTTCTGAACCGAGTAGACGGTCTCGCAACTCCATAGAGACAACGGCAAGGGCCGGTGACCTTCGGGTCACCGGCCCTTGTTGTTGTACTGCTCTCCGCTCCTGAGGGCTCCTGGAGCGTTGGTCGGCGGCCCTTCGTGGCTCGTCGCTGTCGCTCCTCGCACC
>NZ_JSYC01000173.1:0-403 GCF_054823965.1 Gordonia sp. GN26
CTGGGTCGGCAACCCGCGGTGACTCTTACCGAGGAGGCCGTCGTCGAAGACGGCTTTGAGGAGTGCGTTGACGGCGTCGTGGTTGAGCTGGGCGGGGGTGCGGTCATCGCGCTCAGTAGCCGCGGCAACAACCTCTGGGTCGGCGTCTTCGATCGATCCGTGTGGGGAGTTGGGGTCGTCGGGGTTGTTCATGCCCGGTTTGGCCCAGACGGCGAGCAGCATGGTGACCCGGGCAAGGAGTTCGGGGGTGAGGTTGGCGGTGAGTTTGGCGGTGCCGTCGACGCGTTGGCGGTGGACTGACAGGTTGCGTCGGCGTGTGCGGTCGGTGTCGTCGGCGAGTGTGCCATCGGGATCGAGGTGGGCCAGCAGCCGCGCACCGAGGGCAGCGATGTCGGCGGGGGTG
>NZ_JSYC01000174.1:0-379 GCF_054823965.1 Gordonia sp. GN26
CACGGCGAGCAGCATCGTGACCCGGGCGAGAAGCTCCGGAGTCAGATTGGCGGTCATCTTGGCGGTGCCGTCGACGCGTTGGCGGTGCACGCACAGGTTGCGGCGGCGTTTGCGGTCGGTGTCGTCGGCGAGTGTGCCGTCGGGATCGAGGTGAGCGAGTAGGCGTGCACCGAGGGCAGCGATGTCGGCGGGGGTATGGTCGACGGCGATCGCGGCCATCTGTCGTTCGGCGGCGACTTTCACGTCGTGGTCGACGGCGTGGGGGATCTGCTCGAGCACCTCGACGACCGCTCGCACGTGCGCAGGCCCGACGCGACCACCGGCGAACGCCTCGGCCAGGGCGGGATGCTGCGGCGGTAGCTGCTCGCCGGTGTGGCTG
>NZ_JSYC01000175.1:0-39275 GCF_054823965.1 Gordonia sp. GN26
TCCGCTCAGCGGGAGGTCGGGACCTCGAACCGGACGCGGGCTGTCAGTGTTCGATCATGCCCAGTTCGACCGTGCCCAGTTCGACCGCGCCCAGTTCGACCGTGCCCACAGTGTCCGATCCGATCGACACCGCCGCCCTGGTGTCGCGGTACCTCGCGACCATCTCGACCGGAACCGCAGCCGAGATCGCGGAGCTCTACGCACCCGACGCCCGGCTCGAGGATCCGGTCGGCTCCGAACCGCGTATCGGTCGTCCCGCGATCGAGGAGTTCTATCGCGGCCTGGACGGCACCGACAGCACCGCCGAGCTCCTCGTCGTGCGCGCGGTCGGCGGCCAGGCAGCCTTCCACTTCCGGGTGACCACACGTCTGCCGGGGCGCACCATCGTGGTGGAGCCGATCGACGTGATGACCTTCGACGACTCCGGGCTCATCACCTCGATGCGCGCGTTCTGGACACCGGCCGACATGACCGTGCAGGTCAGCGCCTCGACCTGACTGTTTCCGGTGAATGAGGCGACTGACCCTGGCGGCACGTTTCTGTAACGTGTTCTAATTCAGGTAGAACACGTTACAGCTGCGCGCACGAAGGGGACCCCATGGCCGGCTCGTCCGATCCACAACAGACCAGCACCGAACCCGAGACCTACGACGTCATCGTCGTCGGCGCGGGTGGTGCCGGCCTGGCCGCCGCGATCACCGCGGCCCGCAAGGGCCTCAAGACCGTGCTGATCGAGAAGTCGCCCTACTGGGGCGGTTCGACCTCCCGGTCCGGCGGCGGCGTCTGGATCCCCAACAACTCGGTTCTCAAGCGCGACGGCGTCAGCGATTCGCCGGAGAAGGCCCGTGAGTACGTGCACGCGATCATCGGCGAGCATGCACCGGCCGACCGGATCGACGCCTACATCGATCGCGGACCCGAGGCCCTCGACTTCCTGCTCGAACATGCACCGCTCGACCTCGAGTGGGTGAAGAACTACTCGGATTACTACCCCGAGGCACCGGGCGGGCGTCTCGGCGGCCGGTCGATCGAACCTCGGCCGTTCGATGCGCGCCGCCTCGGCGACGACCTCGAGACACTGCACCCGCAGTACACCAAGGCCCCGCTGAACATGGTCGTGCTGCAGTCCGACTACCGGTGGCTCAACACCGGCCTCCGCCACTGGCGCGGTCCGCTGCGCATGGCGAAGGTCGGCAGCCGCTTCTTCTGGGCCCGCAGCCGCGGCAAGAAGCTGATCGCCATGGGTGCGGCACTGGCCGCCGAGCTCCTCATCGGCGTACGCGAGGCCGGGGTCCCGCTCCGCCTCAACACCGGCCTCGTCGACCTCGTCACCGCCGACGACCGGGTCGTCGGCGTGATCGCGGAATCGGAGGGCAAGCAGTTCGAGATCCGCGCGCGTCAGGGCGTGATCCTCGCCTGCGGCGGCTTCGAGCACAACGAGGAGATGCGCAAGAAGTACCAGCGCGAGCCCATCGGCTCCGACTGGACCACCGGCGCACCGAGCAACACCGGCGACGGCATCAACGCCGGACTCAAAATCGGCGCCGCGGTCTCCCTCATGGACGACGCCTGGTGGGGTCCGACGATCCCGCTGCCGCGTGGACCCTGGTTCGCGCTGTCGGAGCGGTCGGTCCCCGGCACCTTCATCGTGAACATGCGCGGCAAGCGCTACATGAACGAGTCGCTGCCGTATGTCGAAGCGGTGCACCAGATGTACGGCGGAGAGTTCGGCCACGGCGAGGGCCCGGGCGAGAACGTGCCGTCGTGGCTGATCTTCGACCAGCGATGCCGCAACCGCTACCTCTTCGCCGGAATCACTGCACGCCAGCCGCTTCCGAAGAAGTGGTACGAGTCGGGCGTCGTCGTGAAGGCGGACAGCATCTCCGCGCTCGCCGAGAAGATCGGTGTCCCCGCCGAGTCGCTCGTCGAGACCACCGAACGCTTCAACGGCTTCGCCCGCACCGGCGTCGACGAGGACTTCGGCCGTGGCGCAAGCGGTTACGACCACTACTACGGCGACATCACCAACAAGCCCAATCCGAGCCTGGGCGCGGTCAGCAAGGGCCCGTTCTACGCGGTCAAGATGGTTCCCGGTGACCTCGGCACCAAGGGCGGCATCAACGCCGACGCCGCGGGTCGCGCACTCCGTGCCGACGGATCGGTCATCGAGGGCCTGTACGCCGCGGGCAACACCAGCGCCCCGGTGATGGGTCACACCTACGCCGGTCCCGGCGCCACCATCGGCCCGGCGATCGTCTTCGGCTACCTCGCCGCCAGCGACATCGCCGCCAAGGCCTCGGCCACCACCCCGACGTCCCAGACAGGAGCCTGACCATGCCGATCGATCCCGCCGTCGCCGTCGGAGCGGAACTGCCCGAGGTCTCGTTCGAGTGGTCGGCATCGGATGTCGCGCTCTACCACCTCGCGGTGGGTGCCGCGGCAGACCCGATGAACACCGAGTCGCTGGCCTACGTTCATGATTCGGCGCCCAAGGTCCTGCCGACCTTCGCGACCGTCGCCGCCGGTTTCCACACCACCGAACCGCCGAAGGTGTCCTTTCCGGGCGTCGACATCGACCTCGCGAAGGTCGTCCACGGAAGTCAGAAGGTCACCGCGCACCGTCCGCTGCCGCCGAGCGGCAAGGCGACCACCCGCACCCGCATCGCCGAGGTCCAGGACAAGGGTTCGGCCGCCGTCATCATCCAGGAGTCGGTGACCACCGACGACGCCGGTCAGACGCTGTGGACCGCGCGGTCGTCGATCTTCGCCAAGGGCGAGGGCGGCTTCGGCGGTGAGCGCGGCACATCGGAGAAGGTCGAATACCCCGACCGCGAACCCGATCACAAGCTGCGCATCCCGACGCTTCCCAATCAGGCGCTTCTCTACCGACTGTGCGGCGACCGCAACCCGCTGCACTCCGATCCCGAGTTCGCCTCGCGCGCAGGCTTTCCGCGCCCGATCCTGCACGGTCTGTGCACCTACGGCACGGTCGCGCGCGCCATCACCGACGAACTGCTCGACGGAGACGTCGCCGCCGTCGCGGAGTTCTCGGCATCGTTCGCCGGCGTGGTCTTCCCCGGCGAGACCCTCGAGGTCGCGGTCTGGGACGACGGCGCCCGTTTCCTGGCCACCGCGAGTGTCATCGAACGGGAGGGCGCCAAGGCCCTCGCCAATGTGGTGTGCGCGCGTAACTGAGTCGCCGGCCCGTCAGCGGCGGCCAGTACGCTCTACACGCGGACCGGGAACGACCGGTCCGCGTGAACCACGTCGCATATTCACAAGGAGACCGCATGAGCGATTCGCTGACGCCCCTACTTGCCGACAACCGCAGCGCACTGGTGACCGACCTGGTCGGTGTCATCGATGCCGAGGTGGCCGACCAGTCGGGTCTGAGCGGCGCCGCTGTGAAGACCGCCTACTCGGCGGTCCAGAAGGTGAAGCCCGGCGTGGTGCGCAGTGCCACGGATCAGCTGGCCGAGGACTTCCTGACGGCTCTCGCACCGTTCTGGGATACGAAGCCTGCCGGTGTCGCCTTCGGCGATCATCTCTCGGCCAACGGCGATGCCGCGGCCGAGGCACTGCTGGCGGTTACCGACGCCCAGGCCGATTCGGCCAAGCCCGGATTGGCGAAGGCCTACAACTCGCTGCGCGGGAAGGCCAAGAACTATGTGGTCGCGGCACTGCCGCGACTCGGCGCTGCCATCGAGAAGCACGCCGGGTAGTCACCCGGTCACGCGTCGTCGGCGGTCACACCGCCGACGACGCGATGACCACCAGCGTCACGATGACGCCGATGAGCGCCGCCAGCATCGTCAGCACACGCCAGATGTGGAGGCGCGCAGGCGAAGCGTCGGTGGTGTTCGGAGAAGCGATCGGGGTCGCGCCGGTACTGGGTCCTGCAGCGGCGGACGCGACTGTGTTCGACGCAATGTGGGGTGAGGCCATGACCTTTCACCACTTTCGATTGTCCGGGGCCAACTTCGACCATGACGGCCTGCGGTTCACAGACCGGAGCACACTAGCCCGGTTCTGGTACTGCAGTGATAAATGTGTCATAAGTTACCCACGTTGCGGTGGTTCCCCTCACGCGTGTCGCGATAACGAAACCGCAACGCGGCGGACGGCAACCCTGAGATCCTACGAGTCACACATCGAAATCGGGGGCGGAAGATGAAATTGCCGAACGGATTCCGGATGGATGCGCGCTCCGCGTGGCTCGTCCTCGTCGCTTGCTTGTCCGTGAGCATGGTCGTCGCCGCGATGGCAGCACTCAACACGGCACTGCCCGACATCGCCGTCGACACCGGCGCCGACGCCGGCCAGATGACGTGGATCGTCGACGGTTACACCCTTGCGCTCGCCGCGTTGCTGTTGCCCGCCGGTGCGATCGGCGACCGCTTCGGGCGACGCGAGATCCTCATCATCGGTCTGATCCTCTTCGGTGTGGCGTCACTCGCCGCGATCTGGGTCAACGGCCCGGAACAACTGATCCTCACCCGCTGCCTGGCCGGCGCGGCCGCCGCGCTGATCATGCCGACGACGCTGTCGCTCATCACCTCCGGGATGCCCGACGGCCAGCGAGCCGTCGGCATCAGCATCTGGTCGGCGATCGCCGGTGGCGGTGCGATCGCCGGCTTCCTCGTCACCGGCCTGCTACTCGAATTCTTCTCCTGGCACTCGATCTTCATCACCTTCGCCGCGTCGTCGGGCGTCGCGGCGCTGCTGTGCTTCACGATCGGCACGTCGAAGGACACCGACCCCGGCCGCTTCGACATCCCGGGCACCCTGTGCTCGGTCCTGGCGATCGCCGGAGTGGTCTTCGGTCTCCTGGAGGCGCCCCACCGCGGGTGGGCCGATCCGCTGGTCCTCTCCTGCCTCGTCGGTGGCATCCTCCTCGCCGCACTGTTCGTGGTCGTCGAAGTGCGTTCGGCCTCTCCGCTCTTCGACGTCCGGCTGCTCCGCAACCGGGCCTTCGGTTCGGGGTCGCTGTCCGTGGCGGTGCAGTTCCTTGCCTCCTTCGGCATGTTCTATCTCGTCCTGCAGTTGCTGCAGCTGGTGTTCGGCTACTCGCCGCTACAGTCCGCCGTGGCGCTCATGCCGTTCGTCGCCGGCGTGGGGATCTTCTCGCTGCTGTCGAACTGGCTGGCGGTGCGGCTGGACTCGCTCAAGTTCGTGATCGCCGGTGGCGCCCTGCTGTCGGGAATCGGCCTGACCCTCATGGGCCTGATCCGGGTCGGCGACTACTGGACATTGGCGGCGATCCTGGCGGTCGTCGCCATCGGCATCGGCCTGGCCTCCGCCCCGGCGACCACCGCGATCATGTCCAACACCCCGCTCGACAACCAGGGTGTCGGTTCGGCGATCAACGACACCGCTCGCGAGATCGGTGCGGCCATCGGCATCGCGATCGCCGGTTCCATGGTCGCCGCCGGCTACAAGGCACGGATCGGGCCGACCGCGGACCTCGCCCGCGAGCAGCTCACCGCCGCCGGACAGCAGCAGATCGCCGCGGGTGACCCGACCGGCGGTCAGGCCACCATCGCCCAGGCCGAACAGGCGGGAACACTCATCGAGCGTTCCCTCGCCGAGGCGAGGGTCGTGGTCGATAACCTTTCCGCGCAGTCCGGCGAGCTCGCCGACAAGATCGCCGACGGCAGCCAGGCCGCCTTCGACGTGCCGTTCGAGCACGCCTCGCTGATCCTGGGCGGCATCATGCTCGCCAGCGCCGTCGTCCTGTTGTGGATCACTCCGCGTCGCGTCGTCGAGGGCCCGGTCATCACGAGCCGGACCGGTGACCTCGAACCCGATCCCGACCTCGACGACACCTACGCCCGCGACTGAGGCGTAGCCGGTCTGGGCGTACCCTTTCTGCGGTGCTCACCGTGGACAGTGCCGCCGGCTGCATCGTCAGCATCGCCGGCCTCGTCGTGGTGATCGTCGCAACCCTTGCCGCGCAGCGTGTCCCGGTGGTCCTGGTGGCGGCCCCGGTGGCCGGGTTGCTCATCCTGCTCGGTCTGACCGACCTCGACGCCGCGGCCGACGAGGTCATGACCATGGCGCCGACCATCGGCTTCCTCGCCGCGATGCTGGTGGTCGCCGACGTGTGCGCCCGCGAAGGCGTCTTCATTTGGGTCGGGACGGTTCTCGCCGGCTGGAGCCGAGCCTCGCCGTATCGCTTGCTGCGCATAGTCTTCGTGGCCGCGGCGGTGACCACCGCCATCCTCAGCCTCGACACCACGATCGTGCTGCTGACGCCGGTCGCCGTCGCCACCGCACGGCACATCGGCGCACGGGTGACCCCGATCGCCTTCTCCAGCGCCCATCTGGCGAACACCGCGTCGACGCTGCTGCCGGTCTCCAACCTGACCAACCTGCTGGCGTTCTCCGCCACCGGCTTCGGCTTCCTCGGCTTCACCGGGGTGATGCTGGCGCCGTGGATCGCGGCGATCCTCGTCGAGTACCTGATCTTCCGGTGGTACTTCTCCGGCGCACTCGGCAGTCCCACGCCCGGCGATCCCGCGCCCCGACCCCCAGACGCACAGCCCCGGCCGGCCGCGCCTCGTCCGACCCTTCTCCTCGTCGGCCTGGCCCTGTTGCTCGTCGCGTTCGTGGTCGCCGAACCGTTCGGTGTACCGCTCGCCGCAGTCGCCGGGGTGGGCGCGGTGCTCTTCACGCTGCCCGAGCTGCTCCGTTCCCCGGTGGCCACGCTGCGCAGCACGGTCACGGCGGTCAACATCCCGTTCCTGGGGTTCGTCGCCACGCTCGGCGTCGTCATCCTGCCGGTCCGCGACGGCCCGCTCGGCGACTGGATCGGCGGGATCGTCCCCTCGTCGTCGACGCTGCTCGGCATCCTGACGGTCGCCGTTCTCGCCGCCATCCTGGCGAACCTCGTCAACAACCTCCCGGCGACCCTCCTGCTGATCCCGCTGGTGGCCCACGACCCGGGCCTGGTCATGGCGATGCTGCTCGGCGTCAACATCGGCCCCAATCTGGCCTACTTCGGGTCGCTGGCCAACCTGCTCTGGCGGGAGATCATGCACCGCGACGTCGCCGCCCCGACCTCACGGGAGTACCTGAGGCTCGGCGCACTCACCGTCCCCGCGACGCTGGGTGTCGCCGTGCTCGCGCTGTGGGGGTCCCTCCAGCTCACCTGAGCGCCGCCTCGGCTCCCTGAGGTGCGAGCGAAGCGAGCCACGAAGGGCTGGGCGAGACAATGTCACCAGGCCCTTCGTGGCTCGTCGCTATCGCTCCTCGCACCTCAGGGAGCGAGAAGGTCCGCTCGACTAGACGGGAGTGCTCTCCTTCGCCGCCTCCGCCTTGGCCCAGCGGTAGTCGGCCTTGCCGGCCGGCGTGCGCTTGACCTCGTCGACGAACACGACGGTGCGCGGGACCTTGTAGCGGGCGAGGGTCTCGCGGCAGTGGTCCTGGATCTCCTCGAGCGTCGGCTCCTCGGCACCCTCGGCGAGAGAGATCACCGCGGCGACCCGCTGGCCGTACTTCTCGTCGGGGACCGGGACCACCAGCGCGTCCGCGACGGCCGGGTGCCCGTGCAGGGTGGCCTCGACCTCTTCGGCGTAGACCTTCTCGCCACCGGTGTTGATGCACTGCGAGCCGCGGCCGAGGAACACGATCGAACCGTCTGCCTCGACCGTGCCCATGTCACCCAGGATCGAGATGCGGGTGCCGTCCGGCAGCGTCGGGAAGGTCTTGGCGGTCTTCTCCTCATCCTTGTAGTAGCCGAGGGGAACGTTGCCGATGCGCGCGATGTAGCCGACGTTGCCCGAGCCCGGTTCGATCTTGTTGAGGCTCTCGTCGACGACCATCATCTTGTCGGTCGGCGGCACCTTCAGGTTGCCGTTGTCGTCCATCATGATCTCGCCGTCGTTGCCCGACTCCGACGCGCCGAAGTTGTCGCGCAGCACCAGATCCGGCTTCACCGCGAGCATGCGGTCACGCACGTGCTGCGACCAGATGGCGCCACCGGAGGTGATGGAGAACATCGACGACAGGTCGACCTCATCCTTCCGCTTCTCCAGTTCCTCCACGAGCGGCATACCCATGGCGTCGCCGACGATGAGGACGATGTTGACCTTCTCCTTCTCGACCTCGGTGACGATGGCCTCCGGGTCGAAGTCGCGCTGGATCACGAGGCGACCGCCGAGGGTGAAGAACGTGAACAGCGAGTACGACGCCGCACCGTGCATGAGCGGGGCCGCGAGCAGGAAGGCGATGGACGGGAAATCCTTGACCGCCGTGCCGATCTCCTCGAGATCCTTGCGGGCCTCGCCGTAGGGGTTGCCACCCGAGAGCGGCTTACGGAAGAAGTCGTCGTGCTGCCACATGACGCCCTTGGGGTACCCCGTGGTGCCACCGGTGTAGAGCAGGTAGAGCTCTTCGCCGTTGCGCGGCTCGAAGTCGCGGTTGTCCGGCTTGGAGTAGGCATCGGCGAAGGAGACGATCTCGACCGTGCGCCCGTCGGGCAGGTCGGCGACCGCCTGGGTGAGCTCCTCGACGATATCACCGATGACGAACACTGTTCGGACGGTGGGCGTCTCGGCGAGCAGCGCGGCGACGCTGCGCTGATGCTCGGGGAGTTCGACGATGATCGCGCGCGAGTCGGAGTTGTCGAAGATGTACTGCAGTTCGGCGTTGGTGTACCGGTAGTTGATGTTGACCGGCACCGCGCGGACCTTCAGCAGGCCGAGAAGGCTGGTCACGTGTTCGACGCTGTTCTTGAGGAACAGTGCGACGTTGTCGAAGGCGCCGACCCCCGCGCCCGCGAGCAGGTGTGCCACCTGGTTGGACAGCTTGTCGAGTTCGGCGTAGCTGATCTGGCGGCCCTGGTAGCTGAGCGCGATCCGCTCGGGCACCGAATCGGCGACCGTCTCGAAGACATCGGCGAGGTTGAACTTCATTCTGCGCGCTCCTCGTTCTCAAGAGTGTTGTTGCACTGGACTGGCTGGTCGGGACTGATGTGGTCGGTGCATACGGTTCCGGTCATGCGGTGAGCACCAACCCGCTTGTGGGAACACCGGTTCCGGCGGTGACGACGACCTTCTCGGCGTCGTCGACCTGGTTGACGGAGGTTCCCCGGATCTGACGGACGGCCTCGGCGATGCCGTTCATGCCGTGGATGTAGGCCTCGCCGAGCTGGCCGCCGTGGGTGTTGAGCGGCAGGCGGCCACCCACCTCCAGGGCACCGGGCTCACGGACGAAGTCCTTGGCCTCGCCTCGTCCGCAGAAGCCCAGCTCCTCGAGCTGGAGCAGCGTGTACGGGGTGAAGTGGTCGTAGAGGACGGCCATGTCCATGTCCTCGGGACCGAGGCCGGACTGCGACCACAGTTGCCGTCCGACGAGCCCCATCTCGGGCAGCGATGCCAGTTCGTCGCGGTAGTAGCTGGTCATGATGAACTGGTCGGCCGCGGAACCTGCTGCGGCCGCGGCGATCACGGCCGGCGTGTGCGGCAGGTCCTTGGCCCGCTCGGCCGACACGATCACCAGGGCGACACCGCCGTCGGACTCCTGGCAGCAGTCGAGCAGATGCAGCGGCTCGGCGATGTACCGGGAGTTCTGGTGGTCTTCCAGGGTGATCGGCTTCTCGAAGAAGAAGGCGTCGGGATTGACCGCGGCATGCTTGCGGTCGACGACCGCGATCCGGCCGAAGTCCTCACTGGTGGCGCCGTAGTCGTGCATGTACCGCTGGGCGATCATCGCGACGAACGCCGCCGGCGTCGACAACCCGTGCGGGTAGCTGAAGGCGTTCTCCGTACCCGAGGAGTTCTCCTGGTTGGCGACCGCCGAATTCACCTGTCCGAACCGCAGTCCCGACCGTTCGTTGAACGCACGGTAGGCGACGACGACGTCGGCGACCCCCGTCGCCACCGCCATCGCGGCCTGCTGCACGGTCGCGCACGCGGCGCCGCCGCCGTAGTGGATCCGCGAGAAGTAGGTGAGCTCGGGGATTCCGACGGCCCGGGCGACCGAGATCTCGCTGTTGGTGTCCATGGTGAACGTGACGAGACCGTCGACGTCGGCCGGCGTGAGACCCGCGTCGGCGATGGCCGCCGACACCGCCTCCGCCGCGAGCCGCAGCTCGCTGCGCCCGGAGTCCTTGGAGAACTCGGTGGCCCCGATGCCGGCGATCGCCGCATGTCCGGACAGCCCGCCCATCAGCACCCCTCCCCTTGTGTCGTATCCGAGGCGCCCTCGCCGATGGTGAGGGTCACGGTGGAGATGACGTGCTTGCCCAGCGAATTGGTTCCGGTGACGGCGACCGTCAGCAGGCCGTCGTCGGCGACCTCGGTGACCTCACCGGTGAATGTGACCGAGTCGTAGGCGTACCACGGCACACCCAGTTTCAGTGCAATCGAACGGATTCGGGCGGTGGGCCCGGCCCAGTCGGTGACGAATCGTTCGACCAGACCGGTGTCGGTCAGGATGTTGACGAAGATGTCCTTGGACCCCTTGGCCTGCGCGAGGTCGCGGTCGTGGTGCACGTCCTGGAAGTCGCGGGTGGCGAGTGCCGTCGCGACGACGAAGGTCGGAGTCGCGTCGATGACCAAGGGCGGCAGGGTGGTTCCGACGCTCACCGCCGGAGTGGCGACACTGGTCATGCTTCTCCCCCTTCACTCGCCGGTTCCCAGGCGTACAGCGTCCACGCCGGCGTTCCGGCCTCATCGCGGGCCGGGAAGTCCAGGAAGGTCGCCCGGACCGGCATCCCGATCTCGACGTCCTCCGGTTCGATGCCGCGCAATTCCCCCAGCATCCGCACACCTTCGTCGAGCTCGACGAGGGCGACGACGAACGGCAGCTGCCGACCGGGGACCTTGGGCGCACGGTGGACCACGTAGCTGTAGACCGTTCCGGTTCCGGACGCGACGACGTAGTCGGTCTCCGGCACCGATCCGTCGGCCTCGCGGGGCTTCCAGGTCGCCGGGACCGGCGGATGACGCAGGGCGCCCTCGCCGTCGCGCTGGATGCGCAGTTCGTGGGCGGCGACACCCTCCCAGAAGAAGGCGGTGTCCCGCGAGACGCTCGGCTTCAGCAGCCGCGCCGGGTCGAGATCGTCGGGTACTGACGAAACAGGCTCGGGTGCAGCGTCCTTCGCAGCCGGGCGGAACTTCAGGATGCGGAACCGCATCTCCGCGACGACCTCGTCAGCACCGTTCGCATCGGGCACCGACCACACGTTGCGGGTCGTGAAGAACCAGCCCTCGCCGAGCGCGGTGTTCTTGGGGCCGACGATCTCGACGAGTTCCGCCGACAGCGACACCCGCTCACCCGGCCGGGTGTAGCGGTGGTAGACGGTGTCGCAGTTGGTCGCGACCACCGAGGTGAAGCCCGCGTCGTCGAACAGCTGTGTCGCGCGTCCGAGCGGATCGTCGGCCGTGCGAACGCCGTTGAGGCCGCGCATGGTCCACACCTGGGCCATCGCCGGCGGTGCCACCACACCCGGATGCCCGGCAGCACGCGCGGCGGCCTCGTCGACGTAGATGGGGTTCTCGTCGCCCATCGCCTCGACCCAGTTGTTGATCATCGGCTGGTTGATCGGATCGCGCCCACGCACCGGTGCGCTCGCACCGTCGTCCATGATCGCCTGCGCCGCAGCGCGGATCGCCTCGTCTCCGGTCACCTCGGTACCGGTCAGCTCTGGGGCGCTCACCGCTTGGCCCTCGGGAGGCCGAGTCCGGCGGTGGCGATCATGTCGCGCATGACCTCGTTGACCCCGCCGCCGAAGGTGATGACGACATGGCGCTTCTGTTGGACGTCGAGCCAGTCCACCAGGGCGGCGGTCTCGGGGTCGGTGAAATCGCCGTAGCGGCCGATGATCTCGTTGGCCATCCGGCACACCGACTGGATGCGTTCGGTGGAGAACACCTTGGTCGCGGCGGCGTCGGCCATGGAGATCGCCTCACCGGTGGAGGCGACCTGCCAGTTGAGCAGTTCGTTGATCCGGCCGTAGGCGTCGATGGTGGCCAGCGCCCGGCGTACGTCGGGATGCTTCGCGATCACGGTGCCGTCGGGGCCCGGACGCTGTGCCCAGGCGCGCAGCCGCGCCGCCAGGCCGTCGATGCGTCCGGCCGGTCCGAGCATGACGCGCTCGTGGTTGAGCTGGGTGGTGATCAGCTTCCAGCCGTCGCCCTCCTCGCCGACCCGCATCGACACCGGGACCTTCACATCCTGGTAGTAGGTGGCGTTCACGTGGTGGGCGCCGTCTGCGGTGATGATCGGCGTCCAGCTGAACCCGGGATCCTTGGTGTCGACGATGAGGATCGAGATGCCCTTGTGCTTGGGCGCGTCCTTGTCGGTCCGCACGGCCAGCCAGATGTAGTCGGCATCGTGGCCACCGGTGGTGAAGATCTTCTGGCCGTTGACCACATAGTGGTCGCCGTCGAGCACGGCGGTGGTGCTCAGCGACGCCAGGTCGGTACCGGCCTCGGGTTCGGTGTAACCGATGGCGAAATGCACATCGCCGGCGAGGATCGCGGGCAGGAACTTGCGCTTCTGCTCCTCGGTCCCGTGGACCTGGAGGGTCGGACCGACGGTCTGCAGGGTGACCGACGGCAGCGGGACGTCGGCGCGGACGGCCTCGTTGGTGAAGATCTGCTGTTCGATCTCCCCGAATCCCTTGCCGCCGAACTCCTTCGGCCAGCCCACACCCAGCCAGCCGTCGTCACCCATGCGCTTGATGACCTTGCGGTACGTGGGTCCGTGCCGCTCGGTCAGCATGACTTTCGCTTCTTCCGGGGTCACCAGGTCGGCGAAGTACTCCCGGAGTTCCTCCCGCAGCGCGCGCTGCTCGGGCGTCAGATCGATGAACATGCTCACCCCTGTGCTCGGTCGGCCGGGGCAGCGCCCTCGGTGATGTCGGCGAGTTCGTCGAGCCGCACGGCGGCCCCACCCACCAGGCGGGCGAGATCCTTGGCGACGGAGAAGTACCGGTGCAGCGGATAGGTGATGTCCACGCCGATGCCGCCGTGCAGGTGGGTCATCGTCCGCAGGGTCGGCGGGATCTCCTCGGCGAGCCAGTAGGCGGCGACGCCGAGATCGGTTCCGGCATCGAGGCCTTCGGAGAGGCGCCACGCCGCCGCAGTGGTCGACAGATCCATCGACCGGCCGACGACGTAGATGTCGGCGAGCTGCTGGCCGACGGCCTGGAACAGCGCGATCGGCTTACCGAACTGTTCGCGCGTGGACACATGATCGGCGGTGAGCCGGGTGGCGCCGGCGACGAGACCGTCCGCGTAGGCGCACAGTGCCAACCGGTAGCGATCGCGCAGGACCGACAGCTCACGACTGATGACGTCGGCATCGTCGACGGCGACGTCGTCGAAGGTGACCGTGTACTCGCCCCAACCGCTCGACGACGGAGTACGCGTGAGCGTGACGCCATCGGCCGTCGGGGAGACGGCCACGACGCCGGCATCGGACGTGACGAGTAGGACCGAGGCCCCCTCGGCGTGCAGAACCCCGACCTTGGTGCCGTTGAGCTTGCCGCCCCGGACGCTTGTCTGCGGGGTCGGCGTCAGCGGGTCGCCGTGTTCGCCGATCGCGATGGCGGCCCAGCGACCACCGGTCAGGGACTCCGCCCAGCGCGACCACACGTCCGCAGCGTCGCCGGCGGCCTTGGCGAAGACGAGCGCGGCGGTCAGGGTTCCGAGCGCCGGGGTCACCGCCGCAGCGCGCCCCATCCGTCGGAACAGCGGCAACAGTCCCGCCTCGTCGACCTCGTCACCGTCGTGGTCGACCGGCAACGGCAACGCGAGCAACCCGGCGTCGACGAGCGCCTGCCAGGTCTCGGCGTCGAAGCCACCGACCTGATCACCTACTCCCGACCCGCCGGAATCCCGCCTGCCGAAGGTCGACTCCCAGTCGGGTTGTCGTCGTGCGAACACGTCCTCCGCGACGTCGCGAACCGCGATCGCCGTGCCGTCCAGGGCAAAGTCCACCCTGTGTCTCCTCACCATGCGCGAACTACAGAACTAGAACTTGTTCTAGTTGTATCAGAGTCCGCGCATCGGAGGGTAGAGATCGGGTTTATCTGCGGTTTCGCGCGGCCGCGACCGGTCAGCCGCGCGGCAAACCGAGAATGCGTTCCGCGGCCGCGGTCTTGAGGATCTGGGTCGTCCCACCGGCAATCGACAGGCAGCGGTTCTGCAGCACGGCGTCGGACGCATCCGTGGCCGCGACACCCTGCACGCCGAGGAGCCGCAGGGCGAGATCGGGGACCGACTGGCGGTGCTGCACACCGATCAGTTTGCGGACGCTGGACAACGCACCCGGGTCGAGTCCGGCGAGCTGCTGCGTGGCCGCGCGGGCGTCGAGAACCCGGCCGACGTGTGCGTCGGCGAACTGGCTGCCGAGTGCCACGCGTTCGGCGTCGGAGAGGTCGCGCGTCATCCCCTGCACCTGCCGCAGCAGCGACTCCATCTCCTTGCCGAGTCCCGATCCGCCCATCGCCACGCGCTCGTTGGCGAGGGTGGTGCGGGCGAGCCGCCAGCCGTTGTCGATCTCGCCCACCACGCAGTCGTCGGGCACGACGACATCGTCGAGGAAGACCTCGTTGAAGTTGGCGCGACCGGTCAGCTCGCGGAGCGGCCGGATGTCGATCCCCGGCGAGGACATGTCGACGAGGAAGTAGGTGATCCCCTTGTTCTTGGGGGCCTCGGGATCGGTGCGCGCCAGGCAGATGGCCCACTGCGCATTGTGCGCCTGCGAGGTCCAGATCTTCTGACCCGACAGCTTCCACCCGCCGTCGACGCGTTCGGCCCTGGTGCGCAGCGCGGCGAGGTCGGAACCGGCCTCGGGTTCGCTGAACAGCTGGCACCAGACGATCTCGCCGGCGAGGGTGGGGCGGACGAAGCGTTCGAGCTGGGCGTCGGTGCCGTGCGACAGGATCGTCGGGATCGCCCAGGCGCCGATGACGAGGTCGGGGCGGACGACGCCGGCCGCGTCGAGTTCGGTGTCGATCAGCAACTGCAGGGCCGCATCGGCCCCGAGTCCGTACGGCGCCGGCCAGTGCGGGGTGAGGTAACCGGTCTCGGCGAGCACGCGCCGCTGGTCGTCGGCGTCGGTCTCCGCAGCGATACGGGCGACCGTCTCGCGGACCTCGTCGCGCTTGTCCTCGACCTGCGACAGATCCAGCGCGAAGCGTCGGCGAGCACCGGCGACCCCACGGTCGGCGAGCGCGGTGGCGGCAGTGTGCGCGTGGTCCAGAGCAGCCTGCGCCGCGAGTGCGGACCGCAGGTAGAGATGCGCGTCGTGCTCGAAGGTGAACCCGATCCCGCCGAGCACCTGGATGCAGTCCTTGGCCGTGGCCGCCGGCGCTTCGGCCACCACGACGTCGGCGGCGAGTCTGCTGATCTCGAGTTGCTCCCGCGCAGCGGCAAGTTCATCGGGGGATGCACCGAGCACCTCGTCGACCGCGCCGGCCACGTCCCATGCGACCGCCGTGACCTCCTCACTGCGGCAGAGCATCTCGGCGCAGATGTGCTTGATCGCCTGGAACGATCCGATCGGCGCACCGAACTGCGTGCGGACCTTGGCGTAATCAACGGCGGTGTCGAGAGTCCAGCGCGTGACCCCGCTCTGATACGCCGCGAGGGTCGCCGACAGCAGCCCTTCGACGAGCGGCGCGTCGGGTAGTTCGACGAGGTCGTCGGGGGTGACACCGGTCAGTCGTACGCGCGCCACCGAGGTCGTACCGTCGAGCGGAGTCTCCGGCGCGATGTCGGCGCTGCCGACATTCGGCGGGATGATCCACCACCGACCGTCCCGGCCGGGGACGTCGAGCGCCGCGAGGACCGCGACACCCTCGGAGTAGCCGCCGACGAGCCCGAGGTCGAGAGCATCGGACAGCGGCGCGGCCGCCCCACCGGCGTGGCTCACGACCGGCGCGACGACGGGCACCGCACCTTCGAGGATCTGGTCGAGGAGCGCCTGCGCCCGCGCATCGGTGCTGGCGGAAAGCGCGATGGCGGCGGTCACCGTCGACGCGATGGGCCCCGGGACCAGCTCGATGCCGCACTGCTCGATCATCGCCGCCACGTCGACGAATTCCGCTCCGAGACCGCCTGACGTCTCCGGCACCGCGGCCGCGAACACACCGAACTCCGCGAGCTGACCGAACAGCGCCGTCCACTGGTCGCGCGGTTTGTCGATGTCGGAACGGACGAGTTCGGTCACCTTCGCGGCGCGCGCCCAGGACTCGATGCTGTGGCAGACGGCTTGCTGTTCGGGAGACGTGGCGATTGTCACGAGTGATCCTCTGTATGTCGAGTTGTGAGGAATAATTAGAACCTGTTCTAATATGCCATGGGTGGAGGTGATCGGGTAGCCACCCGTGAATCCCCACCTCCCCGGTCGCCGATCACGTGAGGATGTTCGTAAACACATGGCCCGCTCTGCACCAGGCAACGCCGCGGTCGACGCCCCAGCCGGGGCCACGACCCCTGCCGCGTCGCCCGAAGCCGGTTCCACCGCGCAGCGCGAACGCCGCCGCCGCATCCTCGACGCGACGCTCGCACTTGCCTCCAAGGGCGGCTACGACGCCGTCCAGATGCGCACCGTCGCCGACAAGGCCGACGTCGCGGTCGGCACGCTCTACCGCTACTTCCCGTCCAAGGTCCACCTGCTGGTGACGGCACTGGCTCGCGAGTTCGAACGCGTCGAATCGAAGGTCGACCGCTCACAGCTGCGGGGCGACACCCCGGTCGACCGGCTGCGCCACGTCCTGGACATGATCACCTTCGCGATGCAGCGCGACCCGCTGCTCACCGAGGCCATGACCCGCGCCTTCATGTTCGCCGACGCGTCGGCGACCGCCGAGGTCGATCAGGTCGCCGGCATCATCGACCGGCTCCTCGCCGGTGCCATCGTCGGCGTCGGCGAGCCCACGGAAGAAGATCTCGCGATCGCGCGCGTGCTCTCGGACGTGTGGATGTCGAACCTCGTGCAGTGGCTGACCCGGCGCGCGTCGGCCACCGACGTCACCAATCGCCTCGAACTCACGGTCCGGCTCCTGCTCAAGGACCGCGCCAACTGAGCTGATTCAGTCGTTCCGGTCGGCCGGCAGAGGGGTGCCGGCCGACCGCGCGTGTACGTATGCCTCGACGACGGTCCGCATGACCGGTTTACCCGCGTCGTTCACCAGTTCCGACGTGGACGTTACGAGCGCGCGGTCACGGTCGTCGAACTCGACGGCGTCGATGGTCAGCGAACCGGTCAACGTGTCCCCGGGGCGCACCGGCCGGAGGAACACGACATCGGCAAGTCGCTTGCCCGCGATGACTTTCCAGCGGTACAGGACCCCGGTCACCGCGAGTTTCTGGTAGATCGACATCGTGTGCAGCCCGCTGGCGATGAGCCCGCCGTAGACGCCGGCCTCGGCCGCGGCCTTGTCGGTGTGGAAGTCCTGCGGGTCCCACTGACGGGCGAAGTCGAGCAGTTCGTCCTCGGTCACCTGATGAGTGCCGAATCCGAACACCTGCCCGACCTCGAGATCATCCGCCCACAGTCGATCGGCGTCGCTCACTTCAGATCTTTGGCGATCATCGGCCACGTCGTCTTGAGGTCGCGCTCCCAGTAACCCCAGGAGTGGGTACCGTCGGGCCGGAACAGGACCTTGTGCGGAACCTTCAACGCGCGCATGCGTTCTGCCATCTGCTTGGTGCACTCGTTGACGGCGGCTTCGATGACACCACCGAGGACCACCTGATTGGCCAGGGTTAACGGGTCACCGGCGATCAAAGGTGCCTCGAGGCGGTCGTACCAGCCCGGGAGGCCCGTACCACTGGTCATGTAGACCTTGGTGCCCCGGAGTTTCGCGGCGTTGACGTACGGGTCGTTCTTGCGCCAGCCCGCCGAGTTGACCGGGCCCCACATGTTGTCGACGTTGCCCATGCCGCGATCGGCGACGACCATCCGGATGTAGGTCTGGCCCAAGGGATCACTGGTTCGAGCGCAACCACTGTAGGCGGCCACCGACTTGTAGAGCTTCGGGGCGGAGATGGCGAGGTTCAGCACCGAGGTGCCGGCCATCGAGATGCCCGCGATCGCGTTCTTGCGAGTGGTGTTGAACTCCTTGTCGACCAGCGGCGGGAGTTCCTTGGTGAGGAACGTCGTCCACTTGTTGCGGCCGAGCACCGGGTCGTCGCGCTGCCAGTCGGTGTAGTACGAGAACGCGCCACCGATGGGCGTCACGACGTTGACCTGCTTGTCGCGGAAGAACTTGGAGTACTGCGTCTTCGCCGCCCAGGTCGCGGAGTCCTCGCCACCACCGGCACCGTTGAGGAGGTACAGGGTCGGGCGCGGCTTGGTGAGGTCCTTGGGGCGCAGCACGTTGACCGGGACCAGCCGGCGCATCGCGGCCGAGTAGACGATCAGTGTCGTCTGCTGGGCCGAGTCGTGGATGACGGTGTCGATCCGGGCGCGGTTGGGGTCGGGGGCCGGCGCAGCAAGAGCCGCCGGTGCCCATCCGGTCGCCGCCACTGCAACGGCACACGCGACGACGCTCAGTCGCCTCTTCCACGAGGAACGCACCAATAGCCCCTTTGGTTAACAATATTCTCAGACTTAACAAAGGTAACCGGGATCGGTGAAGCACCCCAAGCCGAGACGGTCGTCGTTGTGCTTTTGTGATGTGGGGCAACTGCACAGTGCGGCAACCTCGGTCAGCGCGGCTGAAACCGCTGCGCACCGTCGAGGCGCACGATCTCGCCGTTGATGTAGCTGTTCTCCAGCAGGTGTTGCGCCAGCGCGGCGAATTCGTCGGGAAGACCGAGACGCTTGGGGTAGGACACACCGGCGGCGAACTTGGTGAGCGCCTCCTCCCCCATCGACTCCATGATCGGCGTCCGCATCGTGCCGGGCGCGATGGTGTTCAGGCGCACGGCAACCGAGCCGAGGTCGCGTGCGCCGGAGAGGGTGAGACCCATGACCCCGGCCTTGGCGGCGGCGTAGGCGGTCTGCCCGATCTGCCCCTCGTAGCCGGCGATCGAGCTGGTCATCACGACCGCGCCGCGCTCGCCGGACTCCTTGGGCTCACCGGCCGCCAGCTTCGCCGCGGTCAGCCGCAAGACGTTGTAGGTGCCGGTGAGATACAGGTTGAGGGTCTTGACGAACCCCTTCATCTCGGCGGGTGATCCATCACGGCCGACGATCCTCTGCGCCACACCGAATCCGCCGTGTGCGATGACCGCGTAGCGCAGGTCGCCGAGTTCACCTGCCTGCTCGAGTGCGGCGTTCACGGAATCGTCGTCGAGCACGTCGGTGCGCGCATAGATCGCCCGCTCCCCCAGTTCTTCGGCGAGCTCCTTCGCCGGTTGGTCGGCCAGGTCGGCGATCACGACCGAGGCGCCTTCGGCATGCAGCCGACGCACCGTCGCCGCACCAAGTCCGCCTGCACCGCCGGTGACGACTGCGACTTCACCCTCGAACGACATCTGTTCTCCTCACATCTATTTCACGTTTTGATCGGCCGGGTGTTCACGTG
The DNA here is from genome assembly GCF_054823965.1 of Gordonia sp. GN26. NCBI lineage: Bacteria > Bacillati > Actinomycetota > Actinomycetes > Mycobacteriales > Gordoniaceae > Gordonia > Gordonia sp. GN26. The sequence goes on from NZ_JSYC01000175.1 coordinate 19,493, forward strand.
GCCTAGGCGCCGGTCCACTCGGGCTTGCGCTTCTCGGCGAAGGCGCGGGCACCCTCGATCGCGTCCTTCGAGGTGAAGACCGGAGTGAGCAAGCGTCCCTGACGGTCCCACTTCTCGTCGTCGCTCCACGATTCCGACTCGGCGATGATCCGCTTGGTGACCGCGACGGCCAGCGGGCCGTTCTCGGTGATGCGCTCCGCCAGGGCGAGAGCGCCGTCGAGCGCCCCACCCTCGTCGGTGAGGATGTTGACGAATCCCCAGTCGGCGGCCTGTTCGGCGTTGAAGTTGTCGCCGGTCAGCGCCAGTTCGAGGGCCTTGGAGTACGGGATCTTCTTGGGCAGGCGCAGAAGTCCGCCGGCACCCGCCACGAGGCCACGCTTGACCTCCGGGATGCCGAACTTCGCCGACTTCGACGCGACGACGAGATCGGTGGCGAGAACCAGCTCGGTTCCGCCCGCGAGCGCGAAGCCCTCGACGGCGGCGATGACGGGCTTGGCCGGCGGCTTCTGCGTGAAGCCCAGACCGCGCCCCTCGATGGCCACCGACTCACCGGCGGCGAAGGCCTTCAGATCCATTCCGGCACAGAAGTTCCCACCAGCACCGGTCAGAATGGCGACCGACAGCTCCGGACTGTCGTCGAGCTCGTCCATCGCGTCGGCAAGCGACTGGCTCACCTCGTGGTTGATCGCATTGCGCGCCTGCGGCCGATTGATCGTGATGACGAGGATGCGCCCCCGGCGCTCCACGAGAACTGCGTCGGACATGTGTCGCTGACCCCTCACCGATTTCGACGATCGCTGCGGCACGCTCACCCGAGATCGGGCGGCGTCGGCCGCAGCTCAGCAGTGATCGTAAGCAGAGACCGCCCGCCGAATGGGGGAAATGAACGAACTGAGTTACATAAGTGACGGTGCGTCGACCCGAATCACATCGAGCATCGCCTCCCGCGAGGTGAACTTGGTACGGCATCGTCCCGGTAGCGCCCGGCCTACCTCGGCATGGTCGATCGCACACCAATCGGCATAGTCGGTGACCCCGTCGGGCAGCATGTGGTCGACGCCTGCCGGTCCCGGCTTTCCTCCGAGCCCAGCCGAGAGCGCTGCCGCGATCTCCGCGGCCGCCTTCTTCGCAACACCCCTGTTCTCGGCGAGGTTGCCCAGCACCCCACTCTGCGCGCCTCCCACCCGGAACACGGACGTGCCGGCCATCGCAACGTCGACGTCACCGCCCTCGGGCACGAATCCGATCGCCGTGATCACCGTGTCAGCAGCGAACTCGACCTCGCCGACCGGCTGGCCTGAGCGCGTACCGGCGACGATCGTCCGGCCGTCGCGATGGTTCACCGCACGGGTCTCGACCCCGAAGTGGATGTCCACCACCACTTGTGCGTCGCCCGAACCTTCATCGGCCGCTTCGTGCACACCCTCACCGTCGACACGCACCTGCACCCCGGGCAGGTCGCACAGTTCGCGGAACATCGCGGAATCCCACCGGACCCGGTCACGCGGCCCGCGTGCGACGATGTCGATGTGACGGACATTCTCCGTACCCAGGACAGCCCTCGCCTCGTCGTCGATGTCGCTACCGACGAGCTCGTCGTCGGTCTTGCACACGAGACGCGCGACGTCCATCGCGACATTGCCCGCACCGACGACGACCACGGATTCACCCAGGGCGCCGAATGATTCGACGGTGGAACCACGGAGGACACAGTCAGGGTCTGCGTTGAGGAAGCGCAGCAGTTCGCCGGCGCCGAGGACACGCGCTTCCGGATGCAGAGGCACTTCCATCCGGCGGTCGTAAGGCAGACCGGTGGCGATCACGACCGCGTCGAACGCTGAGTCGAGATCCTCGAGTGAGAGGTCGTCGCCGATGGTCGTATTGCCGACGAAAGCCACTCCCGGTGAGGTGAACAGTCGTTCGAACTGTCTGGCAACATTTTTCATGCCCTGGTGATCGGCCGCTACGCCATAGCGGATCAGACCGAACGGTGTGACCCGCCGGTCGAACACTGTGATCTCGACGTCGGGTATCAGGCGCCGCAGTGCGATGGCGGTGTAACAACCCGACGGTCCGGCGCCGACGATGGCCACATGCCCGGGTCCCGCTGATTGTCCTGGAGAAAGATTCGTCATCGTGTGTCCTCGCGGATGTTCAGTGGAGGCGGATCGGCAGTTCGCGGTAATTGCGTCCGCGGTCGGTGTTGTAGGTGACCGGTTCGCCGACGAGCTCGATGCGCTCATACCGCTCGGCGATGGTGGTGAACATAGTCTCGAGCTCGACACGCGAGAGCATTTGCCCAGCGCAGGCGTGCGGTCCGAGGCTGAACGAGATGTGCTTCGTCGAGAGCGGACGCGTGTGATCGAACTCATCGGGACGCTCGAAGACCTCGGGATCGCGGTTGGCGGAACCGATCATGAAGCGGACCGTGCTCCCGGCCGGGATCGCCACTCCTCCGATCACGATGTCCGCCGTCGTGATCCGCTGGAAGGACATCTCGGCCGGGTGCAGACGGATGAGCTCCTCGATGATCATCGATCGCTCTTCGGGCTGGTTGCGGTAGGTGTCGAAGATGTCCGGCCGCTCGGCGAAGAACCGCAGGCCCTCGGCCCCGGTGAAACCGGGGTTGTGACCGCCCGATCCGAAGAACAGCATCAGGGTCTGCAGTACCTGTCGTTCGGTGAGCTCGCCGCGGTCCTGGGCGGCGAGCAGCTCGTCCGCCAATCCGTTCCCAGGGTTGCGTCGCTTCTCCGCGACCATCTCGGCCACCCGTCCTTCGAGGTAGGCGAATGCGCGGGCAGCCACCGCGTCCGAATCGGGATGCGGTTCGGCGACAAGCGCATCCATTGCGGTGATCATCGCCTCGGGAACCGGCTTTACGTCGTGCTCGGGGAAACCGAGCACACGGCACATCGTGACGTGGGTCGGCCGGACCGCCAGCTCGAGGTGGGCTTCGATGACGTCTCCGGGCGCGGCGCGGTCGAGCGTCTCGTTGACGACGTCCGCGGTGTGCTGCGCCCACTGCTTGATGAGTTTGGGTGTGAACCACTTGTTGGTGCGGCGACGAAGCGCGGCGTGTTCCGGCGGGTCCTTGAACAACATCGTGTGTGCGAAGGCTTCCCAGGCACCCATGTCGGGATCGGCGACACTCATGCACGGGTCCTTTGCCCACTTCACGATATCGGCGTGGCGGAGCACGAGGTGCGTACCGTCGGCGAGCTGACACACCGGGCTCTCGCTGCGCAATCCCGCGTACCAGGGGTAGGGGTTGTCGCGGAACTCCTGGTCGCTCCACGGCAGGGACGTCACGTGCGACTCAGTCGTCACGGTCATCGGGGCTCCTTCATGCTTGACGCGACTGGAGTCGCGTTTGTCGGGCAGTTCTCTGCGTAACTGGTGTGAAGAGGGTCGGCTCAGACTGCGGCGGAGACGGATTCGACGAGAACCCGTCGTACCCACTCGGCAGCGATTTCAGAGGGATCCTCCCCGGACGCCGCGTCGTGCCGCCCGGTCTCTCCGATCTGCCGGGCTCCGAGGCCGGCGAACATCGATGAGAGGACATCCACAGCGTTGTTGTAAGTCTCGTAGGTGCTGTCGCCGAGACCGAAAGCGAAGAACTCCAGCCCGGTCAGATCGGGACGGGCCTCGGACAGCTCCGCGTGCATCGGTTCAGCGGTCGCCGGCAGGCCACCTTCGCCGTATGTCGAGGTGATGAGCAGAACCCTCGAGGCGTTCGACTCCCCCAGTCCCATGACGTCGAACTCGTCCATCGCCGTCACGGTCGCGTCGAATCCGTTGTCTCCCAGCACTACTGCGACGTCATCGGCCACCATCTCGGCGTTTCCGGATTCGGTCCCATACAAAATCGTCACGTTCATGTCATTGTCCTTCGGTAGAGGTTCGGCGGTTCCTGCCTGCCGCCGGGCCAACGCTGTTCGACCCGGCGACAGGCTTGTTATGAGAGGCGTCGGATCAGAACTCCTGGCGCCCGATCCGCTGGTAGACGTCGGGCTTGCGTGCGCGCAGCACTCGCGCGTAGACGAAACCGGCGATCGGAACCCCGAAGGTCACCGCGAGGAAGAAGGTGGTCACCGCGCCGGTGTCACCCAGGAGGTCCGAATAGTTGGTGACCGCGAGCAGAGCAACTCCGCCCAGGCCGATCGACGCGACAACTGGGGCCACGACCGTCTTCCATTTCGACAGTCGGGTCTGCGAACGCTTCTTCCAGAAGTAGGCCACCACAGCCACACTCGCCGCGAACATCACGAGGATGATCGCCAGGTTCCCGGCGCCGGCAGCCTTGGCGTAGAGACTGTCCGGGCTGGTCCCGACAGCAGCGAAGACGACGAGGAGGACGGTCCACACGGCGCCGACGACGGAGGCGGCGACGAACGGCGAGCGATGCCGGGGATGGACCTGTCCGAGGGGGGCAGGCAGGACACCGTCGGTGCCGAGTGAGAACAGGTAGCGCGCCGAAGCGTTCTGGATCGAGAGCATCGCGGCGAGGATGGACGAGATGAGGAGGACCGTGATGACGTCGGAGACCACGCGGCCGGTGAGGGTGACCATCGCGGAGGTGAACAACCCCGCGGTGTCCGCTTCCGCGGCGCCCTGCGCCTTGTCAGCGCCGAAGAAGGCGAGGAAGGCCCAAGCGGCTACGGCATAGAAGATCCCGATGCCGGCCACCGCGATGAACATCGCCCGAGGAATGGTCTTCTCGGGGTCTTTGGCCTCTTCGCGGTAGATGACAGTCGCCTCGAAGCCGAGGAAGTTGCCCAACACGAACAGGATTGCGAGACCCAAGGCGTTGTCGGAGAGCGCCGGAAGGGTGACGCCCGCTCCGCCGCCGTCGGCAGGGCCGCCGTTGACGAAGGCCGCGACGTCGAAGACGACGACCGCGATGACCTCGAGGACCATCACCACTGTCAGGACCTTCGCCGACAGGTCGATCCGCCGGTATGCGAGCGCCGTGGTGAGCGCGATGATGCCCAAGCCGTACACGTACCAGGGCACTTCCGGGAAGCCGAGGGGCTCGAGGAAGCCCTTGACGGTGATCGCGAACATCGCCGGGGCGAAGAAGCCGATGGCCATGTACCCGGCGGTCGCAAGCCATGCCCCGCCCAGGCCTGCCGACCGGCCGAGCCCCGCGGTGATGAACGCGTAGAACCCGCCCGGGTTGGGCACGGTCCGGCTCATGGCGACGAAGCCGACCGAGAAGACGAGCAGCAGCGCGGTCACCGAGAGGTAGATCGCCGGGGCGCTGGAACCGCTGAAGAGCAGCAGGACCGGGATGAAGCCGGCGACCGTGGTCAGTGGCGCCGAGAACGCGAGCACGCTCATCACGAGTTCGCCGACGCCCATGTCGCCGCGGAGGCGCTGGTGCGGTGTGCTGGGTGCCGCGACGGCGGAGCCCGGCGGCACCTTGATCTGTTCGATGGTCATGTCGATGGTCCTTGGTCTTGTGTGAGTCGGTCTGGTGCGTCGTCGGGTGCGCTTTCCCGAGGCGGCCGGTCGCGACGTCGTCGGCGGGATCGGCCCTGAGTCAAACGCGACCCGAGTCGCGACTTGAGTATGCGTTTCCGTTTGTGACCAGTACGTAAATCGCAGTGACGGAGGCGTAACAGCTTTCCGAGGAGCAAGTTTTCGCCCTCCGGACATGCCCGATCCCCGAAAGATACTTGGGTACAGCGATTCTCAAGAACCCGTACGACACGCGGGCGAAGTATGAAATCTACTGGTGCGCAGCCAGATAGCTGGTGACGAGAATCCGCATCTCGTCGATGACCGCCTCTGAACCGTCGGGGTCGTCACGAAAAGCGACCTGCGACAGTCGCTCCAGGACCTCGACTGCGACCTCGCACTGCGTGAGAGTGAGGTTTTCGAAGTGGTTGTCGTAGCGGGTCAGTTCGGAGTGGAGCATCGCCGCCATCTCCTCGATCCAGATGCGGTCGCGCAACCGGGTGTTCGCGGTGAAACGTTGCCCGACCCAAAGCGCACGAACCAGAGGTACGCGGAACCATCCGCAATACTGATCGACGAGGGCGTCGACGAACTCCGTCCAGGTGGCGAAACCCGGATCGGCGAACAGCTTGGCCTGTTCCTCTCGTGAGTCGAGCATGCACTGGAGCGCTAGTTCGTCGAGCACACTCTCGGGCGTCTCGAAGAAGGCGTAGAAGGATCCGCGGCTGATTCCCGACTTCTCCAACAGAAGCGTCGGCGAGCCCACGAGAACGTCGGCCCCGTGCTCGAGAACGAGTCCCGCGGCGACGTCGAGGACGTTTCGGATCGCTGCCTTGGACCGCTCCTGCAACGGCCTCTTACGGAGACCCCCGGGTAGCCGGGTCGGAGGAATGGCGTCCCATGTCCGTTCAGAACCTGTCATGGACCTCCTCCCATCTTCCGTTCTGGGTTCAGACGCGACCGTAGTCGTGTTCGAACCCTAGCCATCGCTGTGTGACGAGACGGTTAACTCGCATGACAGTCCTGTAATCGAAGGGTCACGGCAGCAAGAGTGTTCCGCGGAACAGTCCGAAGCAACGTCATCCCCGACCGTGCCCTCAGGAACCGATCGCGTCGACCAACCCCCACTCAAGGGCCCGCGCGGCGTCGATCTCGGCGCCGGTGACGAACAGGTGCAGGGCGCGCCAACGGCCGATGCGCCGGGGGACGCTGACGGTGCCGCCGGCTCCGGGGATGAGACCCATCGACACCTCGGGCAGGCGTATCCGGGTGTCCGGGGCAGCGACGACGCGGCCCGCGAAGGCCGGGATCTCGATGCCCGCGCCAACACAGTGACCGTGCAGGCGAACCTCGACGCGGTCGGCCAGTACGGACACGAGTCGCCCCGCTCCCCCGCGGGTGCGGATCAGGTGGGCGGTCGACGCATCGGGCATGTGCCCGAACTCGTCGAGATCCCCACCGGCGCAGAACGAACTGCCTGCCCCGTCGACGATGACGTAATCGATCGAGTCGTCGAGCACGGCGAGGCGCAATGCCTCGACGAGCGCGTCGCGGAGGGCGGTGCCGTAGGCGTTACGGCGTTCGGGACGGTTGAGGGTGATCCGCAGGGTGTCGCCCTGCCGGTCGAGCAGTACCGGGTCGACGGCGTGCGGGGGAAGCGGTCGTCCTTTCGCCCGACGCTCCTTCAGCCACCGACCGAACTCGTCGCCGCCTTGAAGTGTTGAGTAACCCAGGGATTCGACGTCGATGGCCACAACGGGGCCGAGCGGTTCGGTCGCGCGGACGACCTGCGCGGCGACGAGGGCCGCCTGCGGGCAACGTGAGACGGAGTCGGTGAATGCCGAGATCGCCGCCTCGACGTCGTCGGTGGCGACCACCGCACGATGCTTCGCTCCGGCCGGGGCATAGGTGAGGTCGAGGGCTTCCAGCAGCGGGTGCTGCGCGTCATCGACCGGGCGCGTCGATCTCCCCAGCAGGATGACATCCGTCGCCGCGGCACGGTCGGCGGCTCGGGCCAGGTCCTCGGCCGGCACGTCGGTTGCCGTGTCGAGATCCACCAGCACGACCGGCGACGCGATGGCGGCGCCATCCCCGAGCAGGTCCCCGCCTCCGATGACCGGGGCGGCGGCCAGGTCTGCGATCGAGATACGACGGGTCTGCATGGCGGTGAACCTCCTGAGCTTTCCGTGCGGACGGTAGCATTTCGCGCGTGTCCAACCCTGCGTCCCGTGATCCGGTGCGCGACTGGGCCGCCAGCGGCATCCCGCATCTCACCGGCAGATCCGACGGCCCGCCACTCATCCCGCCGGGTCGGGCCGCGACCGTCGCCCGTGAACTCGGCGACTGGATTCGGGTGGCGAGCAACGGCACGGTCGACATCGACGGCGCTCCACTGCTCGCCGAGCGGGCGGCGATGACCGGACACACCCGTCACGGCGACCTCACGCCGGGCGGATCGGGGCGCCTCCTCCCGGCCTCCGACGGCTGGGTGACGGTGAGTTGCGCACGCCCCGACGACCCGCTGCTGCTGGGTGCGCTGATCGAACATGAGGTCGTCGAAGACGATCTCTGGCCACAGGTCACCGACTGGTTGGCCCGGCACACGAGAGCGGAGTTCGACGAACGCGCCGCGCTCCTGGGCGTCGCCGGCGGGGGTGTCGCTCGCGGCGCGGAGATCGCCGCGGCCGCACGTGACGCAGTGCAGCCGAGCGGTGTGCCCCGTTCGGTGGAGGGGTTGCTCGTCGTCGATTTCAGCGCACTGTGGGCCGGTCCGTTGTGCGCACAGTTGCTGGGCCTGGCCGGGGCGCGGGTGGTGAAAGTCGAGACGCCGCAACGTCCAGACGGGGCACGACGAGGGAATGCCGACTTCTACCGGTTGCTCCATGACGGGCACGAATCGGTTGTCCTCGACCCCGCACTACCGGCCGAGCGAGCCATGCTGCAACGGCTCGTCGCCGACGCCGACATCGTGATCGAGGCATCCCGACCCCGAGCGTTACGTGGGTTCGGTTTGTACGCTGAGGATTTCGTCACCGACGGCACCACCTGGTTGTCCATCACCGCTGCCGGACGCGACTCCGACCGGATCGGCTTCGGCGACGACATCGCCGCATCGGCCGGGCTGGTCACCTCCGACGACGCAGGTCCGATGTTCGTGGGCGACGCGATCGCCGACCCCCTGGCCGGTCTCACCGCGGCCGCCCTCGCCATGTGCGATCCCGGTCCCGGGAAGCTTTGGGATCTCTCGATGCGTGCGACGGTTGCCGCGACGCTCGACGGACCACCTCCGCCGCTAGCGCGTCGCGACGGTGATCAATGGGTCGTCGACACCGCCACCGGCACCGTGCCACTCGATGCACCCCGCGCGCGCAGTAGTGGTGGGGAAACCCGATGAGCGGCATCGTTTTCCGCAGGGTGTCCCTCCCCGAGGGTATCCGCGACGTCGCCGTCGACGGCGGCATGGTCACCGCTGTCGGTGTCGATCTCGAGAGCACCGGGTCCGATGTCATCGACGGCGACGGTGGTGCACTCATCCCGGGTCTCCACGACCATCACATCCACCTCCACGCACTGGCGGCGGCCTCCAGGTCGGTGCAGTGCGGTCCACCTGAGGTGACGAACGCCGACGATCTGGCCGCCGCTCTGGCCCGCGCTTCCGACATCTCCGGGTGGGTCCGCGGCGTGGGTTATGTGGAAACGGTGGCCGGACTACTGGATCGCGCCATGCTCGACCGACTCCATGCGCGCAGGCCGGTACGCATCCAGCATCGCAGCGGGGCCGTGTGGTTCCTCAACACCGCAGCTGCCGAAGCCGTCGGACTGCGGACCGCCGATCATCCCGGGGTGGAACGAGACCCTTCCGGAGCACCGACCGGGCGCGTCTGGCGCGCCGACGACTGGCTCCGTGAGCGGATGGGGCACTCCCGGCCACCGGAGCTGTCGAGCGTCGGGTCCGAACTGGCCCGCCTCGGCATCACCGGGGTCACCGATGCGACGCCGGACCTTCCGGCCGCGTCCCTCGGAGCACTCGTCGAAGCGCACGCGAACGGGTCGGTGCCACAACGACTTCACCTCCTGGGCGTCCCGCTCGACGCGACACCCGACCTCCCGTCGGCAGTGACCGTCGGTCCCTTCAAGATCGTGCTCGCCGACTCCGATCTCCCCGACTTCCCCACGTTGTGCGAGCAGATCCGGACCGCACACTCGTGGGGGCGCGGCGTCGCCGCACACTGCGTCACCCGGGAAGCACTGCTCCTCGTGCTCGCCGCCTTCGACGAGGTCGGCCGGCATCGGGACGATCGGATCGAACACGGCGCGATCATCGCCGCGGACACCGTTACGGAGCTGGCCGGCAGGAGGATCCCCGTCGTCACCCAACCCGGCTTCGTCACCGCGCGTGGCGATGACTACCTCGACCGTCTCGACGCCGGCGACGTCGCCGATCTCTACCGGTGTGCAACCCTCCTCGAACGGGGTGCACCGCTGGCGATGTCGAGCGACGCCCCGTATGGCCCCGTCGACCCGTGGATGGTGATCGCCGCCGCCGCAACCCGTCTCGCAACCGACGGCCGCGTAGTCGGCGGCAACGAAAGGGTCAGCCGCCGAACAGCATTGGATCGCTATCTGGCACCGCTGAACGATCCGGGCGCATCGCCACGAACGATCCGCACCGGCAATCCAGCCGACCTCGTCCTGCTCGATGCCCCAATCGAGGATGCACTACGGATCGGCGCGGAAGCCGTGCGCCACACCCTCATCCGCGGACATATCGTCTACCGCCGCGAGGGATAGACGGAATCGTCAGCCGACGCCCGGCACCGGGACCTGCGCGCCGGTCACCGCGGCAGAGGCGTCGGACACCAGGAAGGCGACGGTCTCGGCGATCGTCTCCGGCGACGCCCAGCCCTTGCGCGAGGAATCCGGCTGACTCTCACGGTTTCCCGGGGTGTCGATGACCGACGGCAGAATCGCGTTGGCCCGGATGGCGTCGTCCTTGTACTCGGCCGCGAGGGCGCTGATGAACGCCCACACCGCCGCCTTGGACGTGATGTACCCGGCGGCACCGGAGAACGGCGCGAACGCGGCCTTCGCCGACACCCCGACGATCGATCCGCCACCGGCCTCGATCAGCTTCGGGATCGCTGCCGCGGACAGCAGATACAGCGGTCGCAGGTTGAGGCGGAGGAGCCGCTCGAACTCGTCGATCGGAGTCGCGTCCACCCGCTCCCCCATCGCGAACCCACCGACCAGATTGACCACTGCCTTCACCGGCGCCGATGATTCGCCGGCCGCAGCGGCGACGACCTCGGCCACCGACGACTCGTCGAACAGGTCTGCCTGCAGAGTGACCAGGCGATCGGATTCGGGTAGCCGCGACAGTTCGGCCTCGACGACCCACGGCACCACCACGCGCCAACCGTCGTCGAGCAGTTTCCTCGTGACCGCGGAACCCAAGCCGCCCGTACCGCCCGACACGATCACCGTCTGCACCATCGTCTGATCCGTCCTGTCCGATTGCCCGTTTCGTCTCACCCTATGCGTGAAAGGCTGGGCCGATGAGTACGAACGTCACCGCCGACGCTCCGGAGTGGTTTCGCACAGCAGTCGCCTCGGAACCCGAACACTCGTCGATCACCGTCCACGGCGCACGGATCGCCTATCGCTGCTGGGGCGAACCCGGCGCCCCCGGCCTGATCCTCGTCCACGGTGGCGCGGCCCATTCCGGCTGGTGGGATCACATTGCCCCGCGGTACGCGCAGGACAGACGCGTCGTCGCCCTCGACCTGTCCGGACACGGCGACAGCGATTGGCGGGACACCTACCGTCTGGGCACCTGGGCCGACGAGGTCACCGCGGTCGCAGCGGCTGCCGAGGCGACCACCGAGGCAGTCCTGGTGGGGCACAGCCTCGGCGGGCTCGTCGGCATCCGGACGTCGATCGTCCACCCCGACCTCGCCGAGCAGCTCGTGCTCGTCGACTCCCGCATCCTCGACGCCGCGATGCTCGACGAGATCCAGCGCAATCAGCCCGAGGAGGGTATTCCTCGAGGTAGCAAGCACTACCCGTCACTCGAGGCAGCCCTCGAACGGTTCCGTCTCGTGCCCGACCACGCGAGCCTCGATTTCGCCCGGGAGTACGTCGCGCGGCAGTCCGTCGTCCGCGACGACGACGGCTGGCGGTGGAAGTTCGATCGCGGCTTCGCCGACGAGCTGACCGATCTGCCATCACGCCCGCCGAACGATTGCCGTCTCAGCGTGGTCTACGGCGAACACGGGGTCGTGACCCCGGCGATGATCAATACGGTCACCGCAGATCTCGACGAACCAGCGCGCGTCGTCGAACTCGCCGGCGCCGGTCATCACATCCCGCTCGAGCAGCCCCTCGAACTGATGGATGTCATCGACGACGTTTTGCGGGCCTAACATGGACGTCGATGACCGACGACCGCGCCTCCGAGATCAGCGGCGTCGACGTCGGCGCGGACTCATCAGACTCCGCTGACTCGCGCGACAGCGTCTTCGCCTCGCTGCACATCGCCAACTACCGGCTCTTCTTCGCGGGGATGACCGTGTCGATGACCGGCTCGTGGATGCAGGCCACCGCGCAGGCCTGGCTGGTCCTGACCCTGAGCGGGTCGGCATCGATCCTCGGCCTGATCGTCGCGCTGCAGGCGCTGCCCGTGCTCCTCATCGGCCCCTACGCCGGAGTCATCGCCGACCGCGTCGACCGTCGGCGGCTGCTGACGATCCTGCAGGCGATGATGGGCCTGCTGGCCGCTGTCCTCGCCGCGCTCACTCTCGCCGGGGTGGTGGCGGTGTGGCATGTGGCTGTCCTCGCGGTGCTACTCGGTCTCGGACACGCCTTCGAGCAGCCCGCGCGGCAGGCGTTCATCCACCAGATCGTCGGGAAATCGCTGATCCGCAATGCCGTCACCCTGAATTCGGTGATGGTCAACGCCGCCCGCGCGGTCGGCCCGGCCGTCGCCGGCGTCATCCTCACCCTCGTCGGAGCCGGCTGGTGTTTCGCGATCAACGCGGTCAGCTTCGTCGCGGTGGTCGCCTCGCTGATCGCGCTCGACAGCGCGAAGATCACCCGGGAGACCCCGGTCCCCCGCGCCAAAGGGCAACTGCGTGAGGGCATCCGCTACGTTCGCGGCGTCCCGTCGCTGTGGATCCCCCTCGCCACCATGGCGTTGGTCGGCACCTTGGCGTACAACTTCCCGGTCACCCTCACAGCCGCCGCCGATTTCGTCTTCGACGGCGGCCCCCAGGCGCTCGGTTTCATGACCTCGGCCATGGGAGTCGGCGCGGTGGTCGGCGGGCTCGTCGTCGCCGCGCGCGGCACCATCGGACTGCGACCCCTCACGCTGGCCGCATTCGGCTTCGGCGTCACCATCGCGGCAGCAGCTCTCGCCCCGAATCTGATCACCGCCATCTGCGCGCTGTTCCTCGTCGGTTGGCTCAGCGTGACGTTCATGTCGACCGGCAACGCCACCCTGCAACTCAACTCCGAACCCCAGATGCGGGGTCGGGTCATGGCCCTGTGGTCGGTGGCGTTCATGGGGTCGACGCCGATCGGCGGTCCGCTGATCGGCGCGGTCATCGAGGCCACCAATCCACGCGTGGGTCTGGGCGTCGGTGCCGCCGCATGTCTGGCCGCGGCGGTGCTGGCCTACGTCGCCGCGAAACGCCTGCGGCCGGCCGGCTGAGCTGACCGGCTGCAGTGCGAGGCGGGGTTCAGAGTGAGGGGTCCTCAGACCGCATCGCCCCCGTCGATGCTGCCGAAGTCGCCGATCGAGACGTTGCCTTCGTCGTCGACGGCGGTGTCAAACGTGCCGTCGCAGTCGGTGTCGGCGACCGCGATGTCGGTGTAACCGTCGCCATCGGAGTCTGCCTCGATCAGGTCGATCGCGCCGTCTGAGTTGGTGTCGTAGGCGATCGAATCGACCGAGCCGTCACCGTCGGTGTCCAGGACGGCGTCGGTGGTGCCGTCCCCGTCGATGTCGGCGAGGGCGGCGTCGACGAGGCCGTCGCCGTCGGTGTCGACCAGGACTGCGTCAGCGGGGATCTGGGTGCTCATGGGGTTCCTCTCGATGGTGCCCGCCGGTGCGGACTGTCTGCTGCGTTCGAATACTTGGAGGGGGTGCGGGCCGGGAATGTTCCCGGCGGTCCTGGAGTCGTTCGGACGGCCGACCCGTCCGATCGCGCGCGTCCCACGTGCAACTTTCGACAAATCAGCCCCGGCGTCTCAGCCCGGCCGCTAGCGTGGCTCACGTCACGATCGGAGGGGCGATGACGCCAGATCGAGTCACTGTGTCCACCGCACGACGGCGATTGCACGCGATCACCTGTCTGGCCGCGGGGGCACTCCTCGCGTCGACGATGCTGGTGTCCGCACCGGCGAGCGCCGCGAACCACTGGTTCCCCGACATCTCCGACACTTCTGTTCCCAAGGCCGAGTGCGGTCCGGGCTCCAAGCCGGAACCGGGGCTACAGGGCGACGTCAGCGCCGAGGACCGACAGTCGGGCCGAAGCAAACAGGGTTACAACTGCAACCTGACCAGGCTCGGCAACGTCACCGGCGCGGGCGGCGGCATCGTGTCGGCATCCTTCGAGCACTGCAGCTACACCGGAAGCCTGTTCCCCGGCAACAACTTCCTGCCCCAGCCGGGCGTCCAGGTCATCGATGCCTCGAATCCCCGGAAGCCGAAGGTCGTCGGGTCGCTGACCGACACCGCGATGCGCGGCGGCACGTGGGAGACCCTGAAGGTCAACAAGAAACGCAAGCTCCTCGCCGCGACCGGGGTGCCACTCCTCTGGGGTGCAGGCTATTTCGCGGTCTACGACATCTCGGATTGCACCCGCCCCAAGCTGCTCAACGCCAGTGGTGGTGGCATCGCCTACCCCATTCCGTTCACGTCGCACGAGGGCGGCTGGTCACCGGACGGCCGAACCTACTGGGCGTCAGGCGTCGCGCCCGGCCATCTGAGCGCGATCGACGTCGCCGACCCGCGGAACCCGCGGGTGATCTGGCAGGGACTGCACAGCTTCCTCGGCCACGGTTTCGGCATCACCCCCGACGGCAACCGCATGTACCTGTCGAACATGGCGGGCGTCACCGTCCTCGACATCAGCGCAGTGCAGCGTCGTGCGCCGTATCCGCAGGTCCCGCACGTGGCCGCATACCTGTGGCCGGACGGCCAGCTCAACCAGCACTCGATCCCGATCACCTATCGGGGCACACCCCACATCATCACGGCCGACGAGGGCGGCTCGGGCGGCGTGAAGATCTTCGACGTCGCACGGGTGAACAAACCGCGTTACGCCGCACAGCTCAAACTCGAGATCAACCTGCCCGAACACCTCGACACCCAGTTCCGTTCGTCCATGGGCGGTTCGTTGTTCGGCAGCAACCCGCACTATTGCGCGGTCGACCGCCCGAACGATCCGACGGCGCTGGCGTGCGCATGGGAGTCGTCCGGCATCCGCGTGTTCGACATCCGGGACTTCTCCGCCATCAAGGAGATCGCCTACTACAACCCGCCGGCGCAGAAGGGCGCCACCGCGATGACCCGACCCAACTCGCCGCATGTGCTCGGGTCGATCATCGGCGCACCGGGCATCGAATTCCTCAGCCTCGGAATGTCTCTCGCGAACGGGAAAGCCAAGCTGAACGAGATGATCGGTCCGCGCATGGGCATGGTCGTCGGGGGTGACATGGCCACCGACTGGTGCTTCTCCCCGCCGGAGTTCCACGGCAACAAGATCCTGACGACCTGTGCCGACGGCGGCTTCTACGCCCTCGAGTTGAGCAACCGGGTCTACACCCCACCGCCGGATCAGGATTCCTTCCTCGGATGACCACCAAGCAGCGGCCCGCGTGGCTGCAGATCGCCGGGCCTGCGTCGCTGGCCGTCCTGCTCGTGGCGATCGGCGTCGTCGTCGGTTCGGTGTGGTCGCCCGGCTCGCGGGACGACGTGAAGGCGATGAGTGCCGCCGACATCGGCTTCGCGCAGGACATGTCGACCCATCACGATCAGGCGCTCCTGATGGCCCGCACGATTCTCGCCGCACCCGGCGTGGACCCGACGATCCGCGGCCTGGCCGATCAGCTCGTCGTCGCTCAGTCTGCGGAGAGCGCGACCATGCGCGGTTGGCTGCAGTTCTTCGAGCTGCCCCTGACCTCGGATGAGCCGATGTCGTGGATGTCCCACGGTGATTCGCACGCACACGGTGATCTCTCAGCGGACATGCCTGACGCCCCACTCATGCCGGGTATGGCGAGCACCGACGAACTCGGCCGGCTCGCCACACTCAGCGGCGATGAGGCCGAGAAACTGTTCCTGCAGTTGATGATCCGACACCATCGCGGCGGACTGGAGATGGCGCAGGCGGCGTACAACGACGACCGTTCCGGCCCGGCGACCAAGCAACTCGCCCTGAGCATGCTCAGCGATCAGGGCAACGAGATCGGCCAGATGTCGATGCTCCTGAAAGAGCGCGGCGCCGAACCCCTGCCCACCTGAACGGTTCTCGCGTTTCCACGCTCTCAGTCGGTCTTGGGATGCAGCATGAACATCTCCCAGACCTCTTTCTGGTCGACGGCCCACGGGTCGTAGACGAAGGGTGCGTGCCGCAAGGCCATGCCGGCTTTCCGCGGGGTTCGGTTGGCCTTGAAACCGTTGCAGGACTTGCACGCCGCGACCTGGTTACCGAACGTGCTCGGGCCGCCCTGAGATACGGGGACGATGTGATCCACGGTGTCGGCCGGGCCGTCGCAGTAGGCGCAGATCCATTGGTCGCGCCGCAGGATCGTCGCATTGGAAGCATAGGAATCCATCGTCTTGCCTGCGTACGGGCGGTAGGCGTCCCGCTTGATGGCCACCACCTTGTGGATGGGCAACGAGAGGGTCGGCGAATGGACGACGCGCACCAAGGGGGTGCCCTCGACGTTGCGTGCGACCTCGGTGGTCAGCAGGACGGCGGCGCGACGCCAGGTGACGCGCGCGAGGATCTGTAATCCGGCATTCGTGACGAAGATGGTCATGGATACTCCTCGATGCGTGGGCGAGTGAGCGCGCCGACCATCGAGGTTCACGACCTCAGGCACTGGTGACGCTGGATGTGATTGGTCCGGACCGGGTTCGGGCTGGTAGCCCGTACCGGCAGCCGGGGTCGGTCATCCGCCACTCGCGAACGAACACCGCCGTACCGATCGACATCTGCGCCACCTCCTTTCAGCACTCGTCTGGCCTGCTGTTCGCCACGATAACCGCGGTCAGCGCAGCCTGCCACCGTTTATGCCGCGTGTTCGCGGATGTTCACGTGCGCAATACGAGGCGTTCGCACAGCCGGCGAAGACCCGAGCGGTATCGTCGCGACGTGCCGGACACCAGCGACAACCTCGACGGGGGCGATCTCGCGGCATCGGTACTGCTCTGGGTACTCCACGTCCCGCTCGCCCTGTTGACGTTCGTCGTCGCGGCGTTCACGGCATTCGTCACGGACCCGTGCGGTTACGAGCCCTGCGGTGACCCGCGGTGGACCCAGGTCGCGGACGGGACGGCGATCATCACGGCGATCGTGCTCTGGACGGGATCGTTGGCGCTCGGAATCCGACGTTTGCGACGCCGTGACCGCGCCTGGCCCGTAGCCGCGTGGGCATGTGCTCTACAGCTGCTCATGATCCCGATCGTGATCGCGATCGGAAACCAGGCCGGCCCCGTCAGCTGACAGCTGACGGGGCCGGACCTGAACGGCTGAGCTCAGAAGATGTCGGGCAGATCCTCCGACACCTTGTTCGGGTACGTCGCCGGGCGCTTCTCCAGGAACGACATGACGCCCTCGTAGACGTCGCCGGACTGGCCGCGGTAGAAGATCGCCTTCGAGTCGGCGTGGTGGGCGTCGAGCGGGCTGGGCGCGCCGGCCATCCGCCACAGCAGCTGACGGGTCAGGGCGGCCGAGACGGGGGCGCTGTTCGCGGTCATCTCGCGGGCGACGGCGATCGCGGTCTCGAGCACCTTGTCCTTGGGCACGACCTGCTGGATCAGTCCACGCTCGAGCGCCTCGTCGACCTGGACCATCTTGGCGCCGACCGTCCATTGCAGAGCCGTCGGCAGGCCGACGAGCCGCGGGAGGAACCAGCTCGACGCCGCTTCCGGGACGAGGCCGCGGGCGGCGAAGACGAAGCCGAACTTCGCGTCCTCGGAGGCGATCCGGACGTCGGCGGGCAGCGTCATGGTGACGCCGACGCCGGCCGAGGGGCCGTTGATCGCGGCGATGACCGGCTTGAGCGAGGCGAACATGCGCAGCGTCAGCTTGCCCCCTTCGTCGGCCGGGACCTCGTCGCCTTCGACCACCGAGGACGCGTCGAAGGTCGAGCCGCCTGCCTCGAGGTCGGCGCCGGCGCAGAACGCCCGCCCGGTACCGGTGAGCACCACGGCACGCACCGAGTCGTCGGCGTCGGTCTCGTCGAAGGCCGCCCGCAACTCCTCACCCATCTGCAGGGTGAAGGCGTTGAGTCGGTCGGGGCGGTTCAGCCGGAAGATGGCGATCTCGCCGTCCCGCTCGACGGTGATGGTGGGCTCGGCCTGCGTGGCCTTACGGCCAACCTCTGATGTATCGCTGGTCACAGTGATCGATGGTATCCACCACCGTCACACCTGCCACGAGCAGGCAACACAAAACGGCGGCGCCACCCTGCCGGGTGACGCCGCCGCTCTTTGTTTCAAATCCGCTTGTGTCAGATCAGCTCAGGTCAGCTCGCGTCCGAACCGCCGTCGCCTGCCTTGGACAGCTCGACCGGTGCGTCCGGAACCGCGTGCGGCTTCTCCGAACCGGTGAAGGTGAACTTGGCGTCTTCGCCGTCGCCTTCGCCGTCCCAGCCCTCGACGTCGACCAGCACGATCTGTCCGGGAGCGACGTCGCCGAACAGGATCTTCTCCGAGAGCTGATCCTCGATCTCGCGCTGGATGGTGCGACGCAGCGGGCGTGCACCGAGCACCGGATCGAAGCCTCGCTTGGCGAGCAGGGACTTGGCGCGGTCGGTGACCTCGAGCGCCATGTCCTTGTTCTTCAGCGCGCTCTCCACACGGGTCAGCATGAGGTCGACCATCTGGATGATCTCGTCACGCGTCAGCTGGTGGAAGACGACGATGTCGTCGATGCGGTTGAGGAACTCGGGCCGGAAGTGCTTCTTGAGCTCGTCGTTGACCTTCTGCTTCATCCGCTCGTAGCCGGACTTGGTGTCGTCCTTCGACGAGAAGCCCATGCCCACGGCCTTGGAGATGTCGCTCGTACCGAGGTTCGAGGTGAAGATCAGGACGGTGTTCTTGAAGTCGACCGTACGACCCTGACCGTCGGTGAGACGGCCGTCCTCGAGGACCTGCAGCAGGGTGTTGTAGATCTCCGAGTGAGCCTTCTCGATCTCGTCGAACAGCACCACCGAGAACGGCTTGCGACGCACCTTCTCGGTGAGCTGGCCGCCCTCTTCGTAGCCGACGTAGCCGGGAGGGGCACCGAACAGACGCGACGCGGTGAAGCGGTCGTGGAACTCGCCCATGTCGATCTGGATGAGTGCGTCGTCCTCGCCGAACAGGAAGTTCGCCAGTGCCTTGGAGAGCTCGGTCTTACCGACACCGGACGGGCCGGCGAAGATGAACGAGCCCGACGGACGCTTCGGATCCTTCAGGCCGGCACGGGTGCGGCGGATCGCCTTGGAGACGGCCTTGACGGCGTCTTCCTGGCCGATGATCCGCTTGTGCAGCTCCTCCTCCATGCGGAGCAGACGGGTGGTCTCCTCCTCGGTGAGCTTGAACACCGGGATACCGGTCCAGTTGCCCAGGACCTCGGCGATCTGCTCGTCGTCGACCTCGGCCACGACGTCCATGTCACCACTGCGCCACTGCTTTTCACGCTCGGCGCGCTCGGCGACCAGCTGCTTCTCCTTGTCGCGGAGGCTGGCGGCCTTCTCGAAGTCCTGCGCGTCGATGGCGCTTTCCTTCTCCTTGCGCGCGTCGGCGATGCGCTCGTCGAACTCGCGCAGGTCTGGCGGTGCGGTCATCCGGCGGATGCGCATGCGCGCACCGGCCTCGTCGATGAGGTCGATCGCCTTGTCCGGCAGGAACCGGTCGTTGATGTAGCGATCGGCCAGCGTCGCGGCGGCGACGAGTGCACCGTCGGTGATCGAGACGCGGTGGTGCGACTCGTAGCGGTCGCGCAGACCCTTGAGGATCTCGATGGTGTGCTCGACCGACGGCTCGCCGACCTGGACCGGCTGGAAGCGGCGCTCGAGGGCGGCGTCCTTCTCGATGTACTTGCGGTAC
>NZ_JSYC01000175.1:39285-39656 GCF_054823965.1 Gordonia sp. GN26
AGACGTGGACCGATCTACCGAGCGGGTTTCTCGCCGGGGTCGATCCTGCCCACCCCGAATCATCTGACACTGCAACCCATATGGAACGGCTGCGGGCGATCCGCCACGGCGAATCCTACCTGGCGTGGTGCCGATATGAATCGATCGTCACCATCTACGACCAACTCGTCATCCACACCAATGGCGGGTTCTTCATCGACCGCTACACCGAGATGGTCACCCGGGTGTGCCGCGAAGCCGCCATCACCCGCTACCACGCCGATCAGTGGGTCGGTGAAGCACTCGCCCTGCGCGACCGGCTACCCAAAGTGCTGACCACCCTGCGCGACGGCATCCTGTCGCGGCAGCTGATCCAAACCGTGCTTTCTCGC
>NZ_JSYC01000175.1:39666-50539 GCF_054823965.1 Gordonia sp. GN26
GTCGAGGGTGGTCGCACCGATGGTCTGCAGCTCGCCGCGGGCCAGCTTCGGCTTGAGGATGCTGGCGGCGTCGATCGCGCCCTCGGCGGCACCTGCGCCGACGAGCGTGTGCAGCTCGTCGATGAACAGGATGATGTCGCCGCGGGTGTTGATCTCCTTGAGGACCTTCTTCAGGCGTTCCTCGAAGTCACCGCGGTAGCGGCTGCCGGCGACCAGCGAACCGAGGTCGAGGGTGTAGAGCTGCTTGTCCTTGAGCGTCTCGGGGACCTGGCCGTTGACGATGGCCTGGGCGAGACCCTCGACGACGGCGGTCTTGCCGACGCCCGGCTCACCGATCAGAACAGGGTTGTTCTTGGTGCGGCGGCTCAGGACCTGCATGACCCGCTCGATTTCCTTTTCCCGGCCGATGACCGGGTCGAGTTTGCCCTCGGCGGCGGCAGCGGTCAGGTTGCGACCGAACTGGTCGAGGACCAGCGAGGTGGACGGGGTGCCGGACTCGCTGCTGCGACCGCCGGTGCCCGCCTCCTGCGGCTCCTTGCCCTGGTAACCGCTCAGGAGCTGGATGACCTGCTGACGGACCCGGTTGAGGTCGGCGCCGAGCTTGACCAGGACCTGTGCGGCGACGCCCTCACCTTCGCGGATGAGGCCGAGCAGGATGTGCTCGGTGCCGATGTAGTTGTGGCCGAGCTGCAGGGCCTCGCGCAGCGAGAGCTCCAGCACCTTCTTGGCACGCGGGGTGAACGGGATGTGTCCCGAGGGTGCCTGCTGGCCCTGGCCGATGATCTCCTCGACCTGACTGCGGACACCTTCCAGGGAGATCCCGAGAGACTCGAGCGCCTTGGCAGCCACACCCTCGCCCTCGTGGATGAGGCCGAGGAGGATGTGCTCGGTACCGATGTAGTTGTGGTTGAGCATCCGCGCTTCTTCTTGGGCCAGAACCACAACCCGTCGCGCGCGGTCGGTGAACCGTTCGAACATTGTTCTCCCTCACATTGCTAGCGCCCCGGCCGCCGCGAGAACCACCTCGTGTGTCCGGTCGGGACAACGCGGTGCGGGTAGGCGACGACCAGCCTGCTTCCACTCTAGAGGTCGTCGCTGATGTACCTGCAGTTAACGCCCGTGCAGAGTGCACGGATTGACCGCGATGGCGGGGATGTGCACAGTACAACTGTGCAGGCCG
Organism: Gordonia sp. GN26; assembly: GCF_054823965.1. Lineage (NCBI taxonomy): Bacteria > Bacillati > Actinomycetota > Actinomycetes > Mycobacteriales > Gordoniaceae > Gordonia > Gordonia sp. GN26. The sequence goes on from NZ_JSYC01000175.1 coordinate 40,847, forward strand.
GGGCTGTGTTCCCCGTCCGCTACGCCCAGAGCGAACGTGGCGCCGGACCACCCCGAATGGGGGACGTTGCGGGCTCAGGCCGACAGTACCGACAGGATGTTGCCCGACGGGTCGGTGAACCAGGCGATGTCCGGCTCCCCGTCACCACCCCGCACGATGCCCCGTTCGTCGTGTTCGAAGCCGTCGTAGCGCAGGATCCCGACGCCCTTGCCGACGAGATCGTCGACGGTCTTCTCGAGGTCGTCGACGGCGATGTTGAGGACGGTGAACTCCGCCGGTCGGTGATCGTCCTTCGGGTAGACCATCACCGTCGTCTGACGACTGACGCGGACCCCGGCGATACCCATCGCCGTCCCGAACCAGTTGCCGTCGCGCTCCTCGAGAGGTCTGACCCACTGGACGCCGAGTGCGTCGAGTCGCGCTGCAGTGGCGCGCGGGTCGTCGACCTCCACGTTGAGGATCACGCGGGCGCCGTCGCTGTTGCGTCCGGACACGTCGTCGCGTTTGTCGAACATGAGGTGGAAGCCGTCGAGTCCGACGACGTCGTAGCCGGGTCCGCCGTCGCCGGTGGACTCGACCTTCGCCTCGAACGCCGTGGCGTACCAGCGCGCGAGTTTCCCGGGGTCGTCGCTGGAGAGGAGCAGTGAGCCGATCGTTGCGGTTGCCATACCGATCCAGACCGGGTGGGGGCTCCGAATTCATCGCCGGCAATCGGCGAGTCGGGCAATTCACCCGACCACTCGAGTTCGGAGAGGCTAGCGTCATACGTCATGAGTGCCGGTGAGAGACCTGCAGTCCCGTCCACTCCTGCCACCCCGGACACCGGGGAACCGGCGCGACCCCGGAGCACGGTCAATCTGACCGTCTTCGTCGCGTCGGCGGCCATCGTGCTCGCCTTCGCGATCTGGGCGCTCGCGGCACCCGCCGCGGCGGAGAGCGTGATCAACGAGGTCCGCGACTTCATCACCCGCTGGTTCGGTTGGTGGTACTTCATCCTCGCCACCGCGATCGTCGGCCTGGTGGTCTTCATCGGGGCCAGCAAATACGGGCGGTACCGCCTCGGGCCGGAGGAGTCCCGCCCCGAGTACAGCCTCTTCACCTGGACCTCGATGCTGTTCGCCGCCGGCATCGGCATCGACCTGATGTTCTTCTCGGTCGCCGAACCGGTCACCCACTTCCTCAATCCCCCGACGGGCGCGGCGGAGACGAACTTCGCCGCACGGGAGGCCGTGACGTGGACCGTCTTCCACTACGGCGTCACCGGTTGGGCCATGTACGCCCTCATGGGCGGCGCCCTCGCCTATTTCGCGTTCCGGCACAACCTGCCGCTGACCATCCGCGCTGCGCTGTACCCGATCTTCGGCAAGCGGGTCGAGGGCCGGTGGGGCGACGCGATCGACGTCGCGGCCGTGCTGGGCACCATCTTCGGCATCGCGACGTCGCTCGGAATCGGCGTCGTACAGCTGAACTTCGGCCTCAGCGAGATCTTCGGCATCGAACAGGGCAAGGCGGCGCAGATCGGTCTGATCGCCCTGTCGGTGGTGATCGCGACCGCGTCGGCGACCTCCGGTGTGGACAAGGGCATCCGGCGGTTGTCGGAGATCAACGTGATCCTCGCGATCGGGATGCTGATCTACATCACCGTCGCCAAGGACGCCGACTTCCTGCTCAACGGCCTGGTCCAGAACGCCGGCGACTACGTCTCGACCTTCGCCGACCGCACCATGGACACCTTCGCCTGGGATCAGGTGAATCCGCAGCCCGGCAACGACGCCCGCGCGTTCGTCGACGGTTGGACGCTGTTCTTCTGGGCGTGGTGGGTTGCCTGGGCACCCTTCGTCGGCCTGTTCCTGGCGCGCATCTCGCGCGGCCGGACGTTGCGCCAGTTCATCTTCGGCGTTCTCGTGGTCCCGTTCAGCTTCATCCTGCTCTGGATCTCGATCTTCGGGAACAGCGCACTGGCGGTCGCCCGCGGCGACCAGGAATTCGCCGAGACCACCGCTTCTACACCAGAAGCCGGTTTCTACTCGCTGCTCGACCAGTACCCGGGTGCGACGCTGCTGATCGGTATCGCGACCATCACCGGCCTGCTGTTCTACGTGACGAGCGCGGACTCGGGATCGCTCGTGATGGGCAACTTCACCAGTCGCCTGAGCGGTCCGATGGAGGATTGCTCGACGTCGCTGCGCATCTTCTGGTCGGTCGCCATCGGTCTGCTGACGCTGTCGATGCTCTTCGCGGGCGGCGGCGACGGGTCGATCCTGACCCTCCAGGCCGCGACGGTCATCATGGGTCTGCCGTTCTCGTTCGTACTGGGTCTGATCGGGATCTCCCTGCTACGCGCGGTGCGCAACGAGTCCTACAAGCTCGACAGTTTCCGCGCGACGCTGCCGAAGGTGATCGCCGTCGGACGCGGCCCGACCGAGCAGAGCAGTTGGCGACAACGCCTGATCGGAACCCTCCGCTTCCCGGGTCGGGTCGCAACGCGCAAGTTCATCACGGCGACGGTGGTCCCGGCGATGCACGAGGTCGCCGAGCAGTTCGGACGCGAAGGGGTTTCGGCGACCGTCGACGAATCGGAAGCCAACGAGGGCCTGCCGTCACCTCGCCTCATCGTCGAACTGGCCGACGTCCCGGCCTTCGAATACTGCGTGTGGCCGGTGTCCGCGCCCACACCCACGTACGCGGTCCGTTCGCAGCGTTCCGACGACCGGTACTTCCGGTGCGAGGTGTATCTGACCGAGGGCTCGCAGGGGTATTCGCTGTCGGGATACACCCGGGAGCAGATCATCGGCGACATCCTCGACCAATACGAACGACACCTCGGGTATCTCCACCTGCGCGACTCGGCGGCCGACCATCACGACCACACCGAGGTCGACCCCGACACCAGCGGCGCCGCCGGCGACGCCGCGAACGCCGGTACCGTCGCAGAGACGGACATACCTGACAGCAACCCGGAAGGAGCACCCGCTCCATGAGCGACACTCTCTACATCGACGGCCGATGGTGCGCCGCAAAGTCCGGCAAGACCCGCGAAATCCGTTGTCCAGCGGACAATTCCGTCGTGGGCGTGGTGGCCGAGGCGTCCGCGGAGGACACCGAGGCGGCGATCGCCGCCGCCCAACGTGCCTTCGACGCCGGGGAGTGGAGCGGCACCCCGGCCGCCGAGCGCGGTGATCTGTTGCTGCGCGTCGCCGATCAGATCGACGCCCGCCGAGACGATTTCGTCCGTGCCGAGACGCTCGACACCGGCAAGCGGCCGTACGAGTCGGACATCGACATGACCGACATCGCCAACTGCTTCCGCTACTTCGGCAAGCTGGCGGCCCAGGATGCCGGTCGAGTCGTCGACACCGGGTCGCCCGATGCGGACTCGCGGATCGTCTACGAACCGGTCGGCGTCTGCGGTCTCATCACGCCGTGGAACTATCCGCTGCTGCAGGCGGCGTGGAAGGTCGCACCGGCGCTGGCCGCGGGCAACACCTTCGTGCTGAAGCCGGCAGAGCTGACTCCGCACACCTCGATCCTGCTGCTGGAAGTCCTTGACGGCCTGGGCCTTCCGGCCGGGGTCGCGAACCTCGTCCTCGGCGCCGGGGCGGATGCGGGCGCGCCGCTGTCATCGCATCCCGACGTCGACCTGGTGTCGTTCACCGGCGGACTCGTGACCGGCCGCGTCATCGCACGCGAGGCCGCGGCGACGGTGAAGAAGGTGGCCCTCGAACTCGGCGGCAAGAACCCCAATGTGGTGTTCGCCGACGCCTGCGCCACCGACGAGCTGCTCGCGGCAGCGGTGGACAACGCGCTCAACGCCGCGTTCCTGCACTCCGGCCAGGTCTGTTCGGCGGGCGCGCGACTCATCATCGAGGAGTCCGCGCACGACCGGTTCGTCGACGAATTGGTCCGTCGTGCCGAGGAGATCCGTCTCGGACTCCCCTACAGCGAGGGCACCGAGACCGGGCCGCTGATCTCCGAAGCCCACCGCGAGAAGGTGCACGCCTACGTCGAGCAAGCTCGCGCCGACGGTGCGGTGATCCGTACGGGCGGCGCCTTCGCCACCGGCGACCAGGGGTCGGGGAAGCTCGACGACGGTTGGTTCTACCTGCCCACCGTCATCGACCGCGCCGATCGTTCGATGGCCTGCGTGCACGACGAGGCCTTCGGGCCGACCGTGACCGTCGAGACCTTCACCACCGAGGACGAGGCGGTGACGCTGGCCAACGACACCGTCTACGGCCTCGCCGGCGCGGTGTGGTCGTCCGACGCCGCTCGTGCGCGACGCATCGCCGGCCGAATCCGGGCAGGCACGGTGTGGGTCAACGACTTCGGGCCCTACCTTCCCCAGGCGGAGTGGGGTGGTTACGGTCAATCCGGTTTCGGCCGTGAGCTCGGGCCGTCGGGCCTGGCCGAGTACCGCGAGGCAAAGCACGTCTACGAGAACCTCCGGCCGGGTGTGACCGGCTGGTTCGAGGACCGGAAGGGACAGCAGCAGTGAGTGAGTCGTACGACTACGTTGTCGTCGGAGGCGGTTCGGCGGGTGCGGCGGTGGCGTCCAGGTTGTCCGAGGACCCGTCGGTCACGGTGTGCCTCCTGGAAGCCGGCCCGTCCGACGTCGGGGACGACGCGATCCTGCGACTCGACCGCTGGATGGAGCTGCTCGAGTCCGGTTACGACTGGGACTATCCCATCGAACCGCAGGAGAACGGCAACGACTTCATGCGGCATGCTCGTGCAAAAGTGCTGGGCGGCTGCAGTTCCCACAACAGCTGTATCGCCTTCTGGGCACCGCGTGAGGACCTCGATTCCTGGGAACGCAACTTCGGTTGCGCGGGTTGGGGTTCGGAGGAGCTGTACCGCCTCTACCCGCAGATCGAGACCAACGACGCCCCCGGCGATCACCACGGCCGCAGCGGCCCGGTCCACATCATGACGGTGCCGCCCAACGATCCGTGCGGTGTCGCCGTGCTCGACGCCTGCGAGACGGTCGGCATCCCGCGAGCCGAGTTCAACAGCGGTACGACGGTCGTCAACGGCGCCAACTTCTTCCAGATCAACCGACGCCCCGACGGTGTGCGCGCCTCCTCGTCGGTCAGCTACCTCCACCCGAATCTCGAGCGCCCGAATCTCACGGTCCGCACCGGCTCCTGGGCCAAGCACATCGTCATCGAGAAGGTCGACGGCGAGTTGCGGGCCGTCGGCGTCGACATCACGGACAACGCTTTCGGCCGCACCATGAGGATCGAGGCCGGCCGTGAGGTCATCGTGTCGACCGGTGCCATCGACACCCCGAAGCTGTTGATGCTCTCCGGGATCGGTCCGGCCGAGGATCTACGTCAGCACGGTATCGACGTCCTTGTCGACTCCCCCGGCGTCGGCGAACACCTCCAGGACCATCCCGAGGGTGTCATCGGTTTCGAGACGAAGAAGCCCATGACGCAGGAGTCGACGCAGTGGTGGGAGGCCGGCATCTTCACCACGGTCGACGACGGTCTCGACCGACCGGACCTGATGATGCATTACGGCAGCGTGCCTTTCGACATGCACACCCTGCGCCAGGGCTACCCCACCAGCGAGAACACCTTCTGCCTGACGCCGAACGTCACCCATGCACGATCGCGGGGCACGGTGAAGCTGCGGTCGCGCGACTTCCGCGACAAGCCGCGCGTCGATCCCCGGTACTTCACCGACCCCGAGGGTTACGACATGCGGATCATGACCGCCGGTCTCCGGAAGGCACGCGAGATCGCCGCGGCCGCACCACTGCAGGAATGGGTTGCGCGCGAACTCTATCCGGGCCCCGACACCACCAGCGACGAGGAACTCGCCGACTACATCCGGCGCACCCACAACACGGTCTACCACCCCGTGGGCACGGTCCGGATGGGACCGCCGGACGACGACATGTCGCCGCTCGACCCCGAGCTGCGGGTCAAGGGGGTCACCGGCCTGCGCGTCGCCGACGCGTCGGTCTTCCCCGAGCACACCACCGTGAACCCGAACATCACCGTGATGCTCGTCGGGGAACGGTGCGCGGAGCTGGTGGCCGCAGCGCGATAGATCCTCAACTACTGAACGAGTCGACGACGCGGTCGAGGACCGCGGCAACCTCTGCGGTCGCCGCCTCGCGGTCCTCAGCCGCGGCGACGTAGAGCGCTGCCTCGTCGAGCGCGCCGATGGCCACGTGGGCGAGCGGTCGGGTCGGTTGGTCGACGGCCTGTCCGGCCGCGATCGCCGCCTCGATCAGCCCCTCGACGAGCGCGAAGCCGAACTCCTCGCCGCGTGCGCGCCACTGCGCCCAACCGAGGACGGACGGCGCCTCGACGAGGGTGATCCGGTGGACCGAGGGCTCGGTGCAGAGTTCCAGAAAGAGCCTCATGCCCGATTTGAGGGCGGCGATCGGGTCGTCGGCCGCGAGTTCGGCGGACCGTTCGGCGATCTGCGCGACCACGTCCTGTTCCACCGCGTCGTAGACCGCGGTGAACAGTCCCTTCTTGTCGTCGAACTGGTGGTAGAGCGCGCCGCGGGTCACACCCGCCTCGTCGACGATCTCCTGGGTCCCGACGTCGGCGAACCCGCGCTCACCGAAAAGCTTGCGACCTGCGGCGATGAGCGCCGCACGGGTCGCTGCCGTTCGCTCGGCCTGGGTCCGACGATTGACTTTCATACAGTCTGCACGTAACTTTCATACTCAGTGTTCGTAAGTTCACCGAGTCTACGAGAAGCGGACCTCGCCATGGCAAACATGCTGCCGACCGTCGAACTCCCGTCCGGGGTCATCGAGTACGCCACCTACGGACCCGCCGATTCCGCCCTGCCGCCGATCGTCTTCATGCACGGGGCCGTCGTCGATCACCGGCTGTGGGAACCGGTCGCCGAGCTCCTCGCCGAGCGCGGCCACCGGTGTCTCGTTCCGCTGATGCCGCTCGGTTCACACCGAATCCCGTGGGGACCGGATGCGGACCGTTCACCTCGCGGCGCCAGCCGGTTGTTGCGCGAGTTCGTCGGGCACTTCGACCTGCCGTCGGCGACGCTGGTGGCCAACGACACCGGTGGCGCGGTCACCCAGTTCGCCCTCGACGAGGACCCGCACTTCGTCGGCCGCCTCGTGTTCACCAATTGCGATGCCTTCGATCTGTTTCCGCCGCAACCGTTTCGGTTGTATTTCACGTTGATGCGGCAACGATTCCTGCTGAAGCCGCTCGTCGAGGCGATGCGCATCAAGGCCTTGCGGCATTCCCCGCTCGGCGTCGGCCTGCTGCTCAACGATCCCGATCCCGACCTCACCGGTTCGGTGTTCACTCCCCTTCAGGACGACGCCCGCATCCGCGACGACTTCATCGCATTCCTGCGCGAGATCAGCCCGGCGCAGCTCGCCACGGTGACCCCACACATGTCGCGGGTCGACCTGCCCGTCCGGTTCGTGTGGGGTCGCGACGACCGGTGTTTCACTCTCGAACACGGTCGAAGATTCGCCTCGGTCTTCCCCGGAGCCCACGGCGAGGGCGCCCGGTTCGTCGAGGTCCCCGACGCCCGGACATTCGTCTCGCTGGACCAGCCGCAGGCGGTGGCCTCGGAGATCGCGGCGTTCACGACGCAAGCGTCGAAGCGCTGAAAGAAACTTCGCCGAAGGGCGTCGGATTCCGGGGCCCGCGCACGACGATGAAGATGTGAGCAGCGACCAACCGGCGTCTTCCGGACCAGAGGGACTGCTGGCGGTGTACGACCAAGCACTGCCGGCCGTCTACGGGTTCGTGGTCCGTCGCTGCGCGGACCGACGTATTGCGGAAGACGTGACCTCGGAGACCTTCCTGGCCGCGATGGACTCTGTCCGCCGGCACCGGGACACCGAACCGACCACTCCATGGCTGATCGGGATCGCGCGGCACAAGCTCGCCGATCACTGGCGGCGCGCCCAACGCACGCCGGAACCTGTGGAGGATGTACCCGACCACGGGGACGATCCGTGGGACACCGAACTCGACCGCATGGTCGCCCACCACACGCTGGGGCAACTGACGCCGATCCACCGCGCGGTGCTCACGTTGCGCTACGTCGACGACCTTCCCGTCGGCGAATGCGCCGAGATCCTCGGTCGCACGGTCGGTGCCACCGAGGCGCTTCTCACCCGCGCGAAGCGCGCCTTCCGCGCGGCCTACCCCGAACCACAACGCCAGAGCAGCGGGAGAGGAGGTCACGCATGAACACCCGGAACAGCACACGCTTCGGCGAGGCACGGGATCCGTTGCACGCACTGCGCGCAGCCGACACCCCCGGCTTCGACGAGCCTGTCCAGCCCGACCGCGACTTCGCCGCGTCCCTGCGCGACCGACTCGAACGCGGGGCGACCCTACCGCAAGGAGTCATCATGTCCACCGCAACACAATTCGACGAGACCGCTACCGCGGAGGCGACGAGCGCGCTGCCCGTGGTCGAGCGACCCGGCGCACTTCCCTACCTCACCGTGGCAGAGCCGCAAGCCGCCATCGACTGGTACACCGCCAACCTCGGTGCTCGGCTCCGCGGCGAACCGATCATCATGGACGACGGTGCAATCGGGCACGCTGAACTCGAAATCGGCGGCGGGGTCGTCTATCTCGCCGGCGAGTTCCCCGACCTCGGTTTGCGGGCGCCCGCCCCCGGTCATGTATCGGTGAGCCTGATGCTCGAGGTCGACGACACCGACGCCGCGATCACCACCGCGTCACGCGCGGGCGCCGCAGTGACCCGCGAGCCCTACGAGGCGTACGGTTCACGCACCGGTGTCATCGTCGACCCGTTCGGACACCGCTGGATGCTGACCGGGCCGTCGAAGACCCAGCTTTCCAACCGGATTCGTCAGGGCGACATCGGCTACATGTCACTGAACATCCCCGACGCCGCGCGCGCTCGACGTTTCTACGCCGCAGTGCTCGGCTGGGAGTTCGACCCCGAAGGTCGTCGCGTGACCAACGTCGGGCATCGGCTCGGCATCTTCGAGACCGACGGCGAGCCAACGGTGTTCTGCGCCTACGCCGTCGACGACCTCGAGGCAGCGCACGCGCGGATCGTCGCGGCCGGCGGGCGAGGCGAGTTCGGGACGAGCCCCGACGGTCACCGCGTCATCGACGCCGTCGATGCTCAGGGCGTGCGTTTCGCGGTGTTCGCGCCCGAACCCGGCGACGCCCGACCCGACCAGCACCCCCGCGGCATCGGGGCGATGAGCTACCTGACCGTGATGACCCCCGACAGCGCCCGCTTCCGCGACTTCTACGGGTCGGTACTCGGCTGGACCTTCCACGGCGGACGCATCGACGACGGCTGGGAAGTCGATGACAGCCGACCCCAGGTCGGGATCGGCGGTGGCGCCGACACTTCCGTAGCGGTGCCGATGTGGGTGACCGACGACGTCGAGGAGGCGGTCGAACGTGTCCGCGCTGCCGGCGGCACCGTCCTCGAGGAACCGCGCACCGCGCCCTACGGCGTCTCCGCCCGGTGCGCCGACGACCAGGGAGCTCAGTTCTACCTCGGCCAGTTGTTCTGAGGGCCTGACGCCTAGACCTCACTTCGACGGTGCGACTTCGATCGAAGTCTCACCGTCGGATTGATGTCGCGCACGATTTCAGATCGGTTGATCATTCAGCCGCACAATGTATTAGCTCACTGGTCCTGTGGATGAGAATCCGAGTTTGTCGGTGGGGTGATCTAGATTGGTTG
>NZ_JSYC01000176.1:0-95 GCF_054823965.1 Gordonia sp. GN26
AGTGGGGGCCTCGTACCGCAGGGCAGCAGCTTCACACAGCCGGCAGTGGGGGCTTCGTATCGCAGGGCAGCAGCCTCACTCAACCAGCAGTGGGG
>NZ_JSYC01000176.1:105-28992 GCF_054823965.1 Gordonia sp. GN26
TCTCGCCTACTCAACCAGCGGGGGGCCGGCGGCCACCGAAAAGCGCCCCCGGAAAGCACCCTGTGCAGGCGACCGGGCGACATAGTGTCGCCGGCCTGGCTCTGGAGGGCGCTTTCCGGGGGCGCATTTCAGCAGGTCAGGGCGAGGACCCCGCTCAATCCGCGGAGGTGGTGTCCCCGATGGTCGGGCCGAGGAGGTCGTCGGCGTCGGTGATGCGGTAGGCGTAGCCCTGTTCGGCGAGGAAGCGTTGCCGGTGGGCGGCGTAGTCGGCGTCGAGGGTGTCGCGCGAGACCACCGAGTAGAAGTGTGCCTGTCCGCCATCGTGTTTCGGCCGCAGCAGGCGGCCGAGGCGCTGGGCCTCCTCCTGCCGTGAACCGAAGGTGCCCGACACCTGGACGGCGACGGATGCCTCGGGGAGGTCGATGGAGAAGTTGGCGACCTTCGACACGACGAGGGTCTGGAGTTCGCCGGAACGGAAGCGGTCGAACAGGATCTCGCGCTCCTTGTTCTTCGTCGACCCCTGGATGACCGGGCAGTCGAGTTCGCGGCCGAGCTCCTCGAGCTGGTCGATGTAGGCGCCGATGACCAGCGTCTGCTGACCCTTGTGTTTGTTCAGGATCGCCTTCACCACGTTGACCTTGGTGTGGGCGGTGGAGCAGAGCTTGTACTTCTCCTCCGGCTCGGCGACCGCGTACTGCAGGCGCTCCTCGTCGGTGAGGGTCACGCGGACCTCGATGCACTCGGCCGGCGCGATCCAACCCTGCGCCTCGATGTCCTTCCACGGGGCGTCGTAGCGCTTGGGCCCGATGAGGGAGAAGACGTCACCCTCGCGGCCGTCCTCACGGACCAGGGTCGCGGTGAGGCCGAGACGCCGACGGGACTGCAGGTCGGCGGTCATCCGGAAGACGGGTGCGGGCAACAGGTGCACCTCGTCGTAGATGATCAGGCCCCAGTCGCGTGAGTCGAAGAGATCGAGATTCCGGTACTCGCCCTTCGACTTCCGCGTCATCACCTGATAGGTCGCGATGGTGACCGGTCGGATCTCCTTGCGTTCGCCGGAGTACTCGCCGATCTCCTCCTCGGTCAGCGTGGTGCGCGCGATGAGCTCGCGCTTCCACTGCCGGCCGGCGACGGTGTTGGTGACCAGGATCAGCGTGGTGGCGCCGGCCTTGGCCATCGCGGCCGCGCCGACCATCGTCTTGCCCGCACCACACGGCAGCACGACGACGCCGGAGCCGCCGGCCCAGAACGAGTCGGCCGCCATCTCCTGGTAGTCGCGCAGGTGCCAGTCGCCCTGGTCGAGGTCGATGGGGTGCGCCTCGCCGTCGACGTAGCCGGCGAGGTCCTCGGCCGGCCAGCCGACCTTCAGCAGCACCTGCTTGAGGCGGCCGCGCTCGGACGGATGCACGATGACGGTGTCGTCGTCGAGCTGCGCTCCGAGCATCGGGGCGACCTTCTTGTGTCGCATCACCTCGAGCAGGACAGCACGGTCGAGGCTCACGAGGGTCAGTCCGTGTGCGGGATGCTTGACCAGCTGCAGCCGGCCGAAGCGGCCCATCGTGTCGACGACGTCCATCAGCAGCGGCTGGGGGACGGCGTAGCGCGAGTAGGTGACCAGCGCGTCGACGACCTGTTCGGCGTCGTGACCGGCGGCGCGGGCGTTCCACAGCGCGAGCGGGGTGACCCGGTAGGTGTGGACGTGCTCGGGGGCACGTTCGAGTTCGGCAAAGGGTGCGATCGCCTGACGAGCCGCCTGAGCATCGGGGTGGTCGACCTCGAGCAGCAGGGTCTTGTCGGATTGCACGATCAGGGGTCCATCGGTCACCCGCTCCATTGTCCAGATAGGAGCAGTGATTGTCAGCGACGGGCCTCTTTGTGGGTCAGAACACGGGGATGCCGAGCCGACGGCGCACCCGCAGGTCGACGATGTTCAGCCGGAAAACACCGCGGAGCATGGGCGCCACCACCGGGTCGACGACGCGCAGTGCGGAGAGAAGTGCCTGGTAGCGGCGGGCGTCGTCCGCGGTCCACGTCCAGCCCATCATCGACCGGAACTCCGGTGGGAGTCCGGCGTTGATGGCGTAGGTGAGGAAACCGCCCAGCGTCTTGTGGGCGATGGTTCCGACCACGCCGGCGCGGAACTCGAGGAACGAGAGGTCGGCGAGGCTCTGCAGTTCCTGCCGCACCGGCTCGTCGATCCGTAGTTCGGCGAGCTGGCTGTTCCAGTAGGCGAGGAGTTCGTCGTAGGTGGCCGGCCACCTGTCGCGGGGGACGTTGAGCGCGGTGCCGAGCGGATGTGCCTCGGTGAGGACCATCTGCCGTTCGGCGTCGGAGAGGGGTCCGTGGATCAGCTCGTACTGGTCGATGAAGTACTTGAGCAGGCACACCGCGACCCACAGCTGCAGGCGCGAGTCGTTGGCGCTGTAACGGACGGGGCTGGTCTCGGTCGAATAGACCTGGTCGTGCACGCGGCCGACGCAGTTGTGGATGTACTCCCTGTCGGAGTCGCTGCCCATCAGCGCGACGGCCAGGTAGGTGCCGGTGGTGCGGGCACGCTTGATCGGGCGTTTGATGGCGTTGCCCCGCGGGACGCGGCTCTCGTACACGCCGTACCCGACCTTCGGGTTGGACAGCTGCATGATCACGTTCGCGACCGACAGCGTCGGGCCGACGACGGTGACGAGGTCGGCGGGACGTTTCACGCGGCGGCGTCGTGACGGTGGTTTGATGCGCGGCACGAGATCGTGCTGGTAGGTGTCGGGCACGGCGGCGGTGGCGTCGGCGCGTACAGCGGTCATGACGGGCCAGCTTTCCTCGGCACTGAGTACTCGCGAGCCTAGCAAGATCCTGAGACGAATGTCACAGGTCGTGTCAACGCGGTGGTCAGGCGTCGAGGAGTTCGACGCTGGTCAGCCGGTGGAGCGAGAACCGCTGCTCGGTGTCGCTGCCCTCCTCGACGGCGACCAGCTGCCCCGCACCGAGGACCTTCGGGGTCACGACGTGGCGGCTGGCCGATCCCTGAGCGTCGACGTAGCCGACGCGGAGCCGGCGCTTGGCGCGCAGTGCGAGCTGGATGAGTGCGGTCGCCGATTCGCCGCTGCCGGAGGCGCGTACCGGTGTCGACGCCGAGGTGCTGCGGACCGGGGTGGCCGCGGCGGCGCGGTCGGTCGAGCGGATGCGGCCGACCACCGACCGGAGCTGTTCCTCCGACGGCGCGCTGCGACGCGGCTGGGCCTGCCGCCGGGCCCGCGACACGGTGACTCGGCTGCCGCGTTCGCGGAGGTCGACGACGGCGCCCGTCGAATCCTCGCCTGCCGGCGCGAATCCCGCGGCGCGCAGCTGGTCGATGACCTCGCGAACCTCCGACGGCGAGATCGCCACGGTCGGGGCGAGTGCACGCAGCGCGAGCGGTTCGGCGGCCGGACTGCGCAGCACCGCGGCGAGGACCGTCGGGTCCTCGCAGCGGATGAACGCCGACGCCACGCCGACGCGGAGCTGTCCGTGCTTCCGGGCGACATCCTCGATGAGGTACGAAAGTGACTGCGGCACCGGCGTTCTCGAATGCGTGGTGAACATCGACAGCAACTCGTTGCTGCTGCGGCCGGCGTCGAGCGCGCGCCGAACGCTCTCCGGGGTGATCCGGTACACCGATGCGGCGCCGCCCGACTCGAGGTCGGCGACGAGTTCGACCTGTTCGGCGAGTTCCGGTGTCATCGGGCCCGGCACGGTGAGGGTGAGGTCGGCCTGGGTGAGGAAGTGGTCCACCGGCTCGGGCAGCACGGCGCGCATCGCGGCCAGCACCGCTGCGTCGGCGTCGGCGGGATCGGCATCGGCCGGCGGCTCGACGGTGTACGCCCGGCCGACGGTGGTCAGCGCGTCGTGGGCGACGAGCCCGATTTCACGTGCCTCACGCAGGGTTTCGGCGACGAGGCGCCGGCTGAAGCGCCGCATCTGGCGGGGACGGTGCCAGTGCAGGTTCGCCAGTACTGCGTCGGGTGTCACCGGGACCGCGGGGTCGGCGTGGGCCAGCGTCGAGAGGATGAGTTGCCGCTGGATCGGCGCATAGGCGTCGTGGAGATCGGCGGACAGGGTGGCCATCGCGTTGCCGTCGCGGTCGGGGTCACCGACCTGCCAGACGCGCCGGGGCATGTGCAGCCAGGCGTCGGCCAGCGACAGCCACTGACGCTCCCGCGGCTGGTGCAACCAGGTGTCCGCGGTGGAGGTCGGCGCGAAGGACTGCTCGCCGGAGTCGTTGGGCGGCGGCGGTTCCGGGAAACCGGCGTCGATGATCCGTAGGTAACCGGCGAGCTCGATCAGGAACGCGACGCGCTGCGTCTCGATGCCGGAGAGCTTCGACAATCGCCGGAGTTCGCGGACGCCGAGCGCCCCCGACCGCAGGACGGCGGCGGGGGTGGCGCCGAGGATGTTGAGCAGCGAGGTGAGGTGGCGGATGAGTTCGAGTGCCTCGCCACCCGCCGCGGCGTCGACCGCCTTGGCCGGGAATCGCGGCTTGAGGCCGGCCTCGTGCAGCGGAGGGGGATTGAGATCGTCGGTGTGCCAGGCCGGTTCGTCGCGGATCACCGCGCCGACCATGGGCGGGAGTTCAACGGTCTGATTGTCGACGCGGGCCAGCAGGCCCGACGAGATCAGTTGTGCGACCGGGGTGCTCGGGTCGGCGTCGGGATCGGCGTCGCGGCTGCGGCCCAGGGCCGGACCGCGGGCCAGGGTCTCCAAGAGTTCCTTCGGTCGCTCGTCGAGGTCGGCGACCATCGCCGCGATCTCCTCGCCGCTCCGACCCGCCAGCGGACCGGTGAGATGCGGTGACCGCCACGGCATCGCGGAGTCGACGTGCTCGCCCGCGCAGAGGGAGGTCTTGTCGCCCCACAGGATCGCGCGGCGTCGAAGGAGTTCGATCCGGGCACGGACGTCCTCGGCGGCTGCCCGGCCGGACAGCGACTTGACGATCTTGGTGACCGACGGGCGTTTGGACTTCGTGGTCTTGCGGCTGCCCAGCGCGATCGCCTGTTCGAGGACGGCGACCGCCAGCACGTCGAGATCCTCGCCGGCCAGCGCCAGCGACGCCGCGGACAGCGCACGCTGCGCCAGCACACGCGTGCCCTGCGGGGTGGGGGAGGCGAGGTCGGGTCGTTCGATCAGCAGCTCGGTGAGCTCGTCGTCGGAACGCGCGGCCAACTCCTCGGCCAGGCCGGCGTGCTGGTCATCCGAACTCATTCGATCGACTTTACCGGGCGGTGCGACATCGCTACTCCGGGTGCAGATGGGTTGGCTTCGATACGGCCCTCGGCTTGCGCCTCGGGCCTACTCAACCAGCAGTGGGGGCCTCGTACCGCACGGCAGCAGCCTCACTCAACCAGCAGTGGGGGCCTCGTATCGCAGGGCAGCAGCCTCACGCAGCCGGCAGCGGGGGCCTGATTACACAGCAGCCCTCAGACGTCGCCGCGACGGAGCATCCGGCCGCGGGCGGTCTCGAAGTCCACCTTCTGGCCGCGAACCCAGGTGCCCTTGACCACGCCGGCGAGGGCGCGGCCGTCGTAAGGGCTGATCGCGTTCTTGTGGTGCAGACGGTTGACGTCGACGATCTGTGCGGACTCCGGCTCGAAGATCGCGAAGTCGGCGTCGCAGCCGAGGGCGATGCGGCCCTTGGACGGCAGGCCGGCGAGATCGGCGGGCCTCGATGCCATCCACTCGATGACCTGCGGCAGGCCGATGCCGCGCTTCTTGGCCTCCGACCAGATGAGCGACAGTCCGAGCTGCAGCGAGGCCACCCCGCCCCAGGCGACGCCGAAGTCGCCGTTCTCGGGGTCCTTGAGGTCGATGGTCGAGGGGGAGTGGTCGGAGACGATGCAGTCGATCGTGCCGTCGAGCAGTCCCTCCCAGAGCAACTCACGGTTGCCGGCCTCGCGGATGGGCGGGCAGCACTTGAAGGCGGTCGCGCCGTTGGGGACCTCTTCGGCCAGCAGGGTGAGGTAGTGCGGGCAGGTCTCGACCGTGATCTTCACGCCGTCCTTCTTCGCGCTGGCCAGCATCGGCAGCGCGTCCGACGACGACAGGTGCAGCACGTGGGCGCGGACGCCGGTCCAGCGTGCGCGCTCGATGACCTCGGCGATCGCCAGGTTCTCGGCGCCGCGCGGACGAGAGGCGAGGAAGCGTGCGTACTCGTCACCCTCGGGCGACGGGGCGTGGTCGATGGCGCGGGAGTCCTCGGCGTGGACGATCATCAGCGAGTCGAACTCGGCGAGCTTGGCCATGTCGGCTTCCATCTCGTCGGCCGTCAGGTGCGGGAACTCGTCGACGCCCGAATGCAGCAGGAAGCACTTGAAGCCGAACACGCCGGCGTCGTGGAGTCCGCGGAGGTCGTCCTCGTTGCCGGGGATGGCGCCACCCCAGAAGCCCACGTCGATGTGCGTCTTGCCGTGCGCGGCGGCGCGCTTCTCGGCCAGGGCGTCGACGTTGACGGTCGGCGGGATCGAGTTGAGCGGCATGTCGATGAGGGTGGTCACGCCACCGGCGGCGGCCGCACGGGTGGCGGAGTCGAAGCCCTCCCATTCGGTGCGGCCCGGCTCGTTGACGTGGACGTGGGTGTCCACCAAACCGGGGATCATCACCTGGTCGTCGGCGAGTTCGATGACCTCGGTGCCGACGAGTCCGCTGCCGAGCGGTTCGATGGCGACGACGCGGCCGTCGCGGATACCGATCTCGCGCGCCACGATGCCTGCGGTCGTCAGGGTCTGTTCACCACGCACGACCAGGTCGAACGGCGCAACGGTCGAGTCCGCGGCGGTGTCGGAGAGAGGGGCCGGGGCGCCGGTTTCTGAGGTCATGGGGCGGGACTCCTTGCTGATCGCCGTGTCCTGGTGTCGTTCCAGAAGACTAACCCAGCAGATTCCTCATCGTGGAATGTCGGGGCGTGATTTCGGAAAGGTGACTCGCGAGTAGCGCTTCGCGATGCTATTGACAACGCCCCGCACGAGGGCGCTAACCTTCACGAACGCGGAACCCCGATTCCACATCACGGAAGTTCCACGAGTGTAGGAGCGCGGTCAAAGATGACCGTCCGACGAAAGTGCAGAGATGAGCACTGAACCGCCCACGATCCAGCGTGACGAGGCGACGCCGAGGACGTCCACGACCGGCGTGTCCGCCGGCGAGGAGACCCACGGCGTGACCGGAACCGTCCCGGCCGGATTGAGTCCCAAGCTGTACAACGACGACCTGGCGCCCACGAGTCGCGTCGGCCGCCGCTGGAAGAGCTACAACATCTTCACGCTGTGGGCCAACGACGTCCACAGCCTGGGCAACTACGCCTTCGCCATCGGGCTCTTCGCCCTCGGATTGGGCGGCTGGCAGATCCTGACCGCACTGGTGCTCGGCGGTGTCTTCCTCTTCCTGCTGCTCAACCTGTCCGGCTTCATGGGCGAGAAGACGGGCGTCCCGTTCCCGGTCATGAGCCGCATCTCGTTCGGTATCCGCGGCGCGCAGATCCCGGCGCTCATCCGCGGCGGCGTGGCGATCGCCTGGTTCGGCATCCAGACCTACCTCGCGTCGGTCGTCCTCCGGATCATGCTGGTCGCGTTGTTCCCCGGCGCGGAGGATCTGGACGCCAACCGCTTCCTCGGCCTCTCGACTCTGGGCTGGATCTCTTTCGTCTCGCTGTGGGTGATCCAGGTGATCATCGTCAGCTACGGCATGGAGATGATCCGCCGCTACGAGGCTTTCGCCGGCCCGGTCATCCTGTTCACCATGGTGGCGCTGGCCATCTGGATGCTCAGTAACGCCGACTGGACCATCGCGTGGACCACCCCCGACTCGCTGACCGGCGTCGACATGTGGCTGAAGATCATCGGCGGCGCGAGCCTGTGGGTCGCCATCTACGGCACCTTCGTCCTGAACTTCTGCGACTTCACCCGCAACGCGGAATCGCGAAAAGCCATCGTGCGCGGCAACTTCTGGGGCATCCCGCTCAACATGCTGCTCTTCGGCGGCATCGTGGTCGTGCTGGCCGGTGCGCAGTTCCGGATCGACGGACGGGTCATCGAGTCGCCGTCGGACATCGTCCAGACCGTGCCCAACACCTTCCTGTTGGTGCTGGCCTGCCTGGCGCTGCTGATCCTCACGGTCGCGGTGAACCTGATGGCCAACTTCGTCGCGCCCATCTACGCGCTGTCCAACTTGTTCCCGCGCTACCTGAACTTCCGCCGCGCGGCACTCGTGACCGCGATCATCGGACTGATCATCCTGCCGTGGAACCTGTACAACTCGCCAGCGGTGATCAACTACTTCCTGGGTGGGCTGGGTGCGCTGCTCGGACCGCTGTTCGGCATCGTCATGGCCGACTACTGGCTCGTCCGCCGCTCGAAGATCGATGTGCCCGCGTTGTTCTCCGAGGCACCTGATGGCGCCTACCATTACCGGAACGGCGTGAACCTGCGGGCCATCGTCGCGCTGGTCCCGACGGCGGCCTTCGCCCTGGTGATGGCCTTCGTCCCGGCCTTCGAAGTGGTCTCGGAGTTCTCCTGGTTCATCGGTGCCGGTCTCGGCGCGGTCGTCTACCTGCTGGTGGCCGATCGCCGCGGACCGTTCGCCGAGGTGTCGGGCGAGCCGATCTCCGTCGCCAGCACCCACTGATCGCCAGGAGGTAGATCCGATGCGCATCCTCGTCGCCAATGTCAACACGACCGAGTCGATGACCGAGGCGATCGCCGACTCGGCTCGGTCGGTCGCCTCGCCCGGCACCGAGATCGTCGGCATGACACCACGATTCGGTGCCGACTCGTGCGAGGGCAACTTCGAGTCCTACCTCGCCGCCATCGCGGTGATGGACGCGATCCTCGCCTATCCCGAACCGTACGACGCGGTCATCCAGGCCGGGTACGGCGAACACGGACGGGAAGGGCTCCAGGAACTCCTCGAGGTCCCGGTCGTCGACATCACCGAGGCCGCGGCGTCGACGGCGATGTACCTGGGACACAAGTTCTCGGTCGTGACGACGCTGGACCGGACGGTCCCGCTGATCGAGGACCGGCTCAAGCTCGCCGGCCTCGACCAGCGCTGCGCGTCGGTCCGGGCGTCGGGACTCGGTGTGCTGGAACTGGAATCGGACCCGGAGCGGGCGGTCAAGGCGATCGTCGAACAGTCCACGAAGGCGGTGCACGACGACCACGCCGAGGTGATCTGCCTCGGATGCGGCGGCATGGCCGAGCTCGAGGAGCAGGTCCGCGCCGCGACCGGCGTCCCGATCGTCGACGGTGTGCGTTCCGCGGTCACGATCGCCGAAGGTCTTGTCCGGATGGGACTCTCGACGTCGAAGGTCCGCACCTACGCGAAGCCGCGCGAGAAGAAGGTCACCGGCTGGCCGTTCACGATCTGAGCTGACGGTCGGGGTTCCGACGGTCCGGCACCCGAGGATCCGATTGCGTTTTGTCCCGGGTGCCGTGACAAAACGCAATCTGATTCGGTGGCCATCGAATTACTCGACTACTGGTCCTCCCGGATGGCGTGCGGCCACCGCGGGTCCCGGCCGGTGAGACCGGCGAGTCGGTCGACGAGTGGTGCGTCGTCGGGCACCTCGACCACCGGCCCGAACATGCCGTCGCGGTCTTCCTGCGGCTGGGGTGGGTAGTGGAAGTCGAACACGACCTGCAGGATCTCGTCGGGGACGTCGAATGCAATATCCGCAGCGCGTGCGACATCCCAGCCGTGCAGAACCAGTTCCGACAGTGCGACCAGGCCCATGATCTCGGCGGGCAACTCGACGCCGCCCGCCTGGGTCATGCCCTCCCATGCTGCGGTGTCGTTCCAGGAGTCCGCGAGTTCACGCACGTGACCCTGCAGTTCGTCTCGCCACTTCGTCGACAGGCGGCTTTGCGCCGGTTCCGGCGGCGTCGACGTCAACGGACCGAAATCCTTGCGCGCAGCGGCCGCGAACGCCTGCGAGAGTCCGTCGACGTGGGCCAGCAGCGCGGCGAGATGCGTGTCGCGACACGGCGTCGGACGGTCCAGTTCGGAATCGGGGATTGCGGCGGCGAAAGCCAGCATGTGATCGGCGGCTGCAGCTATCAGTTGCGCTTGGGTGGTGTCGGTGGGCATCCGAGTCCATCTCCTCGTGTCTGAGTGCTCACCGGGACTGACCACCCGGCCTTTGATTTCTCATCGGACGCGCGACAGGGCTGTGGATGCGGCGCTCGAGCCGTCGGGTAGCGGCTATCTCAGACCTGATGGCACGGTGTTGCCGTCGACCGTCACGGTGACCTCGCCGGTCGTCGTGTTCTCGGTGATCTCGCCGTGTTCGAAGGTCACCACCTCGAGGTCACCGTCGACCGTGACGTCGCTGGTGGGCATGCCGAGAGGTCCGGCCGAGCCGTTGGTGCCGAGGAGCATCGGGACGCCGTCCGGGGCGCGCTCGGTGTTCCACGCGTCTCGGATCTTGCCGGAGGTGACGATGTACGCGGGCGTTCCGGGGTTGCTGTTCTTCGCGATGATCACACCGCCGCGGAACTGTTGGTACACGACGCCGCTCTCGCGAGTGCCGGCGTTGTGGTCCCCGGTCAGCGGCCGGCCGAGGGCTTCTCGTTGTGCCTGAGTCGCCGAGGCGTACTTGATCGCGAGCGGGCCGGTGAGCGTCACCGGCACGTCGTCCTCACCCGTCACCGTCAGCCCGGAGGGTTCGGCCCCGGCATCAACGGCGGCCGCGGGGGTGGAGATGGACGAATCGCGGTCGGCCTCAGCCCTCCCACACCCGGCGGCGGCAAGCGCGATCACGAACAATCCGGCAACTAACGCGGCGCGACGGAAAGCCGTCTGCTTCATAGATGTCTCCCGGACTCTCGACGTACAGCCGATCCACAACGCCCGAATCGGACGGATTTCGCACGAGTCTATCGGCCACGGTCGCGGGCGGGCTCCCAGCTCTGCGTCGACGAATGCCCGACCCTGTTCGCGGTCGAGTGGCATTCAGCCGTGCCGACGGCGGTATTCGGCGGCGGCTCCCGGGTGCAGGGGGATGGGCCCGGTGACGATCAACGACTGGGCGTCGAGGAACTGACTGCCGATCGCCTGGGCCGGTACGAGCTGGGCCGATTGATCGAGCAGTAGGTCGACGACGGCCGCGGCGGTCGCGTCGGGCACGTCCCGACGGGCGAGCAGCAGGTTCGCGACCCCGACGGTGGTGACCGCCGGATGTCGGCCGTAGATGTCGGCCGGGATGCGCACGGGCTCGTACGCGAGTCCGTACCGCTGTCGAAGCGCCGGCACGATCCCGCCGAGGTCGAGCAGGGCGATCGGCACCTGAGGGTCGGCGAATGCCGGGGTCGGCAGACCACCCGCCCACATGACCGCGTCGGCCTCTCCGGCGGCGAGCGCGGCGCGGGCCTCCCGCATCGTCTGGCGTACCGGCCGGATGTCGCGCTCGGGCCCGAGCCCCGCCGCGACGAGAACCCTCTCGGAGAGTTCCGCGGCCCCGGAACCCGGTGCGCCGACGCTCACCACCCGCCCGCGGAGATCGGCGACCGACGCGATGCCCGAATCGGCGCGGACCGCCACCTGGAAATAGTTCTCGTATACGCACCCGAGAGCTGTCAGCTGCGGGTCCGCACGTTCCACGGCGGCGTCGCGGAGACTGAGGGCGAGCTCCGCCGACCCCTGGGAGAGGGCGTCGAGGTTCTCGGCGGAGCCGTTGGACTGCCGGGGCCGGATCGGCGGTGCGCCCGACCGGTCGGCCGCCGCCGCGAGGAGACCGGCGAACTCCCAGAAGAAGCCGCCGGTCTCACCCGCCGCGAGTCGGACCGGCGCGCCGCGCTCGGTCCCGCACGCGGACAGAAGGAGCAGCGCACCCAGGCCGCACCCTCGGAGCACGGTCCGACGGTCGACCGACCCGCGTGCGTGCGACATGGTGTCACCTTAGGCGCGCCGCGCACCGATCTCTGCGCCGACGAAGGCCCGCCCCTGTTCGCGGTCGAGTGGCGTCTCCGCCTTGTTGCGCAGCACGAAGATGTAGACCAGCAGCGATACCGCGATCACGGCCGTGACGTAGGCGATGAACCACGGGACGT
Organism: Gordonia sp. GN26; assembly: GCF_054823965.1. NCBI lineage: Bacteria > Bacillati > Actinomycetota > Actinomycetes > Mycobacteriales > Gordoniaceae > Gordonia > Gordonia sp. GN26. The sequence continues at coordinate 12,174 of NZ_JSYC01000176.1, forward strand.
GACCGCCGTTCTTCGCCGCCTGGTAGATCAGCGGTGCGGTGCCGCCGAACGCCGAGTTGGCGAGGGCGTAACCGAGGCCCACGCCGAGAGCACGGACGTGCGACGGGAACAGTTCGGCCTTCACGATCGCGTTGATGGAGGTGTAGCCGGTGAGGATGATGTAGCCGATACCGAGCAGCGTCAGCGACGCGGCCACCGAGGTGGTCTGGGGCAGGTAGGTGATCAGGACGTAGGTGTAGATGACGCCGCCGACACCGAAGAAGACGAGCACCGGCTTGCGTCCGACCTTGTCGCTGATCATCCCGCCGATCGGCTGCAGGGCCATCAGGAACACCAGTCCGATCAGGTTGATCCACGTGCCGACGCGGCCGTGGTCCTCGTAGGCGGTCTTGACGATGGCCGGGGCGTTCACGCTGTAGGTGTAGAAGGCGATGGTGCCGCCGATGGTGACCAGGAAGCAGACCATCAGCGAGCGCCAGTGGTGCAGGATGAGCTCGCGGATCGATCCGGACTCGGAATCGGCGCCGGTGCGCACGGCCTCCAACTGCTCCGGGGTGAGCGACTCGTCCATGCTGCGGCGCAGCCAGAAGACGACGACCGCGGCCACACCGCCGATGAGGAACGCTATGCGCCAACCGAAGTCGGAGATCTGGTCCTTGTCGAGGAAGCCCTGCATCACGAGCAGCGTGAGCTGCGCCAGCACGTGTCCGCCGATCAGCGTGACGTACTGGAACGACGAGAAGAATCCACGTCGCTCACGCGTGGCCGCCTCGGACATGTACGTCGCCGACGCGCCGTACTCGCCGCCGGTGGCGAACCCCTGAACCAGACGACAGAGGACCAGGACGACCGCCGCCCACACGCCGATCGATTCTCGGCCCGGCGTCAGTGCGATGACCAACGAGCATGCGGCCATCAACGACACGCTGAACGTCAGCGCCGCGCGCCTACCCCGACGGTCGGCGTAGCGGCCGAAGAACCAGGAACCGACCGGCCGCATCAGGAAGGTGACGGCGAAGATGGCGTACACGTAGACGGTCGAGTTCTTGTCGGCCGAATCGAAGAACTGGCTCTCGAAGTACGTCGCGAACACCGTGTAGACGTAGACGTCGTACCACTCGACGAGGTTGCCGGAGGACCCGCGCAGGGTGTTGTACACGGCGCGGCGAGTGGCCGCGGCCGAGGATGTCGGTGGTGCGCTCCGCGCATCCGCGGCGAGCCGGGCGGTCGAGTCGGTCATCAGTCCTCCAGTCGTCGAACGTGCGCCCGACACGAGTCCGGCGTCGGTGCCTCTAACACTGTGAAGGCAGTCACAGGCTCGACGAAAGCCGATCTCGGTTTCCTAACACTCCCTTAGGACTCGACGTCCGGCGCGAGGTCCGCCGCCGGGATCCAGAGGTCGACCCGCAGTCCCGTAGGGCGTCCGGCACTCACCGCCAGTTCGCCCCCGGCCCCCTCGACCAGGGCGCGGGCGATGGACAACCCGAGTCCGGACCCGGGTGCGCTGCCGGTCTCCGCGCGGAAGAACCGTTCCGTCACGCGATCCAGCTCGGCGTCGGGCACACCGCGACCGGTGTCGGCGACCCAGACACGGATACGCGACCCTTCGGACCGGCAACCCAGCTCGACCGACGCGTCCGGGCCGGCATGGTTGACCGCATTGCTCATCAGGACGTCCAGCACCCGGATGAGGTCGTCCTCGTCGACCGCCGCGATCATCGATCGATGCCGCTCCGTCGGCAAGGTGACCGACGCCGACAGTCCCGCGTCGGCGAACGCACCTGCCCAGAAGTCGTGGCGTTCGGCCAGCACCGTGGCGGCGTCGCAGATGCCGGTGGCGGACACAGCGGGCCGCGACTCGGCGGTGGCCAGGACGAGCAGGTCCTCGACGATGCGGTCCAGGCGATCGATCTCGACGAGTGTCTTCTCATGCGAGGCGAGCGATCGGCCGGTCAGGCCGAGACCCAGAGTGTCGAGCCGAAACCGGACCGCGGCGAGCGGATTACGCAGAGCGTGAGCGGTGTCGGCGACCAGACGGCGCTGGGCCGCGGTGGCGTTCTCGACGTCGTCGGCCATCGCGTCGAAGATGCGGGCCAGCTCACGGACCTCCGGCGGGCCGCTGCGCCGAGGGTCGCGATGTCCGTCCGGCGTCGGTTCGACCGCATCCGGAACGTGGTCGACGATGGACGCGCGCAGAGATCGCACCCGGGTCGTCAACGCGGTGAGGGGACGAACTGTCCAGCGCGACAACGCAACCGCGATCAGCGACCCCACGAGCAGCATGGCGAGAGCACCACCGGCGATCATCGCCCAGTACCTGGTGACATCCCGTTTCGCCGCTGACGTCGACGCTGCGATGACGACCGCGCCGTCGACCTGACTCCCCGTACCGATCGGCTGGGACACCAGTACCGATGCGGGCGACCAGGGAGTCAGTCCCGACGGGATCCGCGTGCGCTGGTTGCGCAACGCCTCGGAGACCGCTTCGGAGACCTCCGGCGAGCGGGCCGAGAGGCCGGCCGAGGCGCGCGTCGTACCGGCTCGATCGACCACCACGACACCCTCGCCGTAGAGGGCGCTGTAGCGCTCGACAGCCTGCTGCAGCTCGGTGCCCCGTATCTCCGGTTCGCGATCGGCGAGGTCGGCGAAATAGGTCGCGGACGCGGTCCGGCTCTCGGTGAACCGCTGCAGCCGTTCGCGACTCACGGTCGAGGCGAGGGGGACGGCCAAGCCCAGGACGACGATCGCCGAATAGGCGACGAGAACGAGCAGCACACGCCGCCACATCGCTCAGGAGCCCCAGCGGTAGCCGTACCCGCGGATCGTCTCGATCACGCCGGGTCTGCCGAGCTTGGCCCGGAGTGCGGTCATGTGGACGTCGAGGCTACGGGAGATCGCGACGTAGGCGTCGCCCCAGATCGCATCCATCAACTGTTCGCGGCTCACCGCCTCGCCGCGGCGTCCGACGAGGTGCGCGAGGAGTTCGAACTCCTTCGGGGTGAGCGCCACGTCGGCGTCGGCCACGGTGACCCGTCGCGCATCGAGGTCGACTGTGATATCGCCGGTCGATATCTGTCGCCCCGCGGGGTCCGGTGCGTCGGCGACCCGCCGGCGGGCGGCGACCTCCAGGCGCGCCATCAGCTCGCCGAGCCGAGCCGGTTTGACGACGTAATCGTCGGCGCCGCCGCGCAGTGCCCGCACCACCGATCGTTCGTCGTCGCGTGCGGTGAGAACGACGACCGGTAGCCGGCTGACCGTCCGCAACCTGCGCAGTACGGTCAGGCCGTCCTCGTCGGGTAGCCCCAGGTCCAGAAGGGCGAGGTCGAAGTCCCGGTGACCGAGCAGGAGGTCAGCCCCGCGCCGCATTCGGCGGGGTTCGTGGCCGACCTCGACCAGGGCGTCGACGAGGGCGTCACCGACCCCGTCGTCGTCCTCCACCACCGCGATACGCATCGCCTCTCACGGTACGACAGCGGGTGACCGGGGAACCGGTGCCACCTCGCGGGTGCGCCGGTGACGGACAGGGTCAGAGGGCGATCTGCCGGTTGACGTCCTTGTAGAGCAGGTAGCGGAAGTCCGACGGTCCGCCGGCGTAGCAGGCCTGGGGGCAGAAGGCGCGCAGGGACATGTAGTCGCCCTCCTGAACCTCGACCCAGTCGCCGTTGAGGCGGTAGACGGCCTTGCCCTCGAGGACGTAGAGGCCGTGTTCCATCACGTGGGTCTCGGCGAACGGGATCGATCCCCCGGGCTTGAAGGTGACGACGTTGACGTGCATGTCGTAGGCCAGGTCCTGCGGGTCGAGCATCCGGGTGGTGCTCCACGCGTCGGTGTCGGGCATCGGGGTGGGCTCGATGTCGCGCTCGTTGCCGAACTTCGGGGCCGGGGTGTGACCCGCGATCGGCTGGTAGCGCTTGCGGATCCAGTGGAAGGTCGTGGTGGCGTCGCTGCGGTTGTGCGCCGACCATGCGGTGCCTGCGGGCAGGAACGCGAATCCGCCCTCGGTCAGCGTGCGCTCCTCACCGGCGACGGTGACGGTCAGCGTGCCCGCGGTGACGAAGAGAAAGCCCTCGACCTCCGGCTGCGGCTCCGGGGCATCCGATCCGCCGCCCGGCGCGACCTCGACGATCGACTGCGAGAAGGTCTGCGCGCCACCGGGAACCGGGCTGTTGATGACCCAGGCGCGGGTGCCGGTCCACTCGGGGAAGACCGAGGTGACGATGTCGCGGAGCACGCCGCGCGGGATCACCGTGTAGGCCTCGGTGACGATCGCGCGGTCGGAGAGCAGGTCGGTCTGCGGCGGGAGTCCACCGGCGGGGGTGTAGTACGGGGAGACGGTCATCGTGGTGTCCTCTTCGGCGGATTGCTGGATGGTCGTTCGGGGCTTGCGGTCTCAGGCGGCGGGCGGCCGGTGGAGCGCGAGTTCGCGCACCTTCGCGATGGGCAGGTCGGTGGCGGTCTCGACCTCGTCGACGGTCAGTGCGCCGCACACCTCGCCGCGGCGGATGAAGCCGGCGAGTGAGCGGGCGGTCGCCGGTTCGTCGAGCACCGACGACGAGATCTGGTGCGCATAGTTGCGCAGACGCTCTGCGGCGGAATCGAATCCGTCGCGGTAGAAGGCGTACGTCGCGAGGAAGCGGGTGACGAGCTGGGCGGGATGGAGATCCCAGCCCTGATAGAAGCCGCGTTCGAGGTGGCGGCGGACCAGGCGCGAGTGCAGGGCCCAACCGGCTTCGACGGCCTCGCGGTCGCCGACCGGGAGGATGTTGGTCGACCCGTCGGACAGGCGCACACCGGTGCCGGCCGCGGCCAGCTGCATCACGGCCTTCGCGTGATCGGCGGCCGGATGTTCCATCGACTGGTAGGCGGCGGAGATACCGAGGGACGCGGAGTAGTCGTAGGTCCCGTAGTGCAACGCGGTCACCCGGCCCTCACCGGCGTGGATCATCTTCGCGACCGGCGCCGAACCGTCGACGCCCATCACCGACTGCGGGGTCTCCACCTGGATCTCGAAACCGATCCGACCCTCCGGCAGCTCGTGGATGCGCTCGAGCTCGCGGGCGACGGTGACCATCGCGGTCACCTGATCGGTCGAGGTCACCTTCGGCAGGGTCAGCGTCAGGCCGGACGGGAGGTCGCCGGTGCCGGCGAGTCCGGAGATGAACAGGTCGAGGGTGCGCAGGCCACGAGCCCGCACATCGGCCTCGAAGCATTTGAAGCGGATGCCGAGGAACGGCGGCGTGGTGTCGCCGGCGTCGCGGATGGCGGCGACGGCAGCCGCCACGGCTGCGTCCTCCTCGTCGTCGGAGCGGACGCCATAGCCGTCCTCGAAGTCGACGCGCAGATCCTCGATGGGCTCGCTGCGCAGCTTCGCCTCGACGAGGGTTGCGAGTTCGGTTGCGGTGGAGTCGCTTCGGGCCACGGTTGCGCGGGCGACCGCGTCGAGGCCCCCGTGGTCGGCGGCGGTGTCCAGCGCCGTGCGGCCCCACTGCTGCGCGAGGTCGGCGGAGAACCGGTCGGCGGGGACGTAGACGGTGTGGACCGGCTGCCGGCTGCCGTCGTCGCCCGGATACCTCTCGGACAGGAGGGCGTCCGCCGGGGCGAGGGCTGCCTCGACCTCGGCCAGGAAGGCCGCACCGAGGCGGCCGGTCTGCACGCTCATGAGGAGTCCTCCGTCGATCAGATGGAAAAATAATTCCGCAGAGTGGACTTTACCTGATTCCATGCACGTCGTCAGGACGAGGTGAGGGTGGACCCCGATTGTGGTTTCACATCATGGAACGTAATCTTTCGCCGAACTGTGGAGGTGGGAATGGCGGGTAACTCGGGTGGTGTCCAGTCGGTCGAGCGGGCTTTCGAGCTCCTCGAACTCATCGGTCGCGCCGGTGGCGAGTGCTCCCTGAGTCATCTGTCGTCGGAGTCGCCGCTGCCGCCGCCGACCATCCACCGGTTGCTGCGCACGCTCGTGGGCATCGGGTACGTCCGGCAACTGCCGAACCGGTCATATGCGCTGGGCCCGCGGCTGATCCGCCTCGGCGAGGTGGCCAACCGGCAACTCGGCGCGGCCGCCGCACCGGTACTGGGCTCGCTCGTCGCCGAACTCAGTGAGACCGCGAGCCTCGCCGTGCTCGACGGCGACATGGTCATCTACGCGGCGCAGGTCCCCTCACCGCACAGCATGCGCACCAACAACGAGGTCGGGCGTCGGGTGACGATGCACAACACCGCGGTCGGCAAGGCGGTCCTCGCCGAGCTCGACGATGCCCGCATCCTCAAGCACGTCACCCAGGCCGGACTCACGCCCGCCACCGAGTGGAGCGTCACCTCGTTGTCCGGCGTCTTCGCGGCCGTCGAACAGGTGCGCGCGGAGGGTGTCGCCACCGACGAGCAGGAGTACGAGGTCGGGGTCTGCGGCATGGCCGTCGCCGTACCCGGTGCGCCGACGCCGATGGCGGTCGGCATCTCGGGCCCGGTCGCCCGGTTCGACGACGATCTGCGCGCGCGGGCGGTCGGCGCCCTGCGGGCGGCGGCGGACACCATCTCCGAGGCTCTTATCGGCGCGAAGGAGTCGTAGCCGACTCGCCATCGTGCGGCGGTGTCAGATGGTGAGCTTGGTCGGGGACGTGCGGTTGGCCGAGTCGCCGCTCGAGCCGTCGCCGATCTGACCGTCGTTGTTGAAGCCCCAGCACCAGACCGATCCCGACGCCATCGCGCATGACGTGCCGTTGCCGGTCGAGACCGAGGTGACGTCGGTCAGGCTGGCGACCTCGCGCGGGATCTTCACCGAGCCGCCGCTGGAACCGAGCTGGCTGCGGTCGTTGTCGCCCCAACACCAGGCCTTTCCGTCGGCGGCCGCGCAGGTGGTTCCCCAATCGGTGGAGATGGCCGACGCCTTGGCGATGGTGTTCACCTTGGTGGGCGTCTTGCGCGGTTCGGCCGTGCCGTTGCCGATCTGGCCGTAGGCATTGGCGCCCCAGCAGTACGCGTCCCCGCCGGCGATCGCGCAGGCCGTCTGGAAGTAGGTGCTGGTGTTGGTGGCCGGGTCGTTGTCGTCGTCGGGGGCCGACTCGTGGTAGCCGCCGAGGGTGATGTCGGTGACCTCGCCGAGCCCGCCGACCTTCACCGGCGCTGACCGTTCGGTGGTGCTGCCGTCACCGATCTGGCCGCTGTCGTTGTTGCCCCAGCAGAACGCCGACCCGTCGGACACGGCACAGGTGGTGCCGTAGGCGGTGGAGATGTCGGTGACGACACCGAGGCCCGGGACCTTGGTCGGGACCGAGACGGCGTCGGTGCCGCCGGTGCCCAGCTGGCCGTATTCGTTGTTGCCCCAACAGAAAGCGTCGGTGCCGGCGATCGCGCAGCTGGTGCCCCAGCCGGTGGTGATGGCCTTGACATCGGAGAGCGTGCCGACCTTGGTCGCGGTGTCGACGGTGTTGCCGTCGGAGCCGTTGCCGACCTCGCCGTAGTGGTTGTTGCCCCAGCACCACGCCTCGCCGGCGGCAACCGCGCACGTCGTGCCGACATACTTGTTCTCACCGGTCAGGTAGCCGCCGACGGAGACCGACGTCGCGTCGGTGACACCGCCGACCGTGGCCGGACGACTGTGCGGAGTGGTCGTCCCGTCGCCGAGCTGGCCGGTCGTGTTGTCGCCCCAGCAGTTCACGGTTTCGTTGACGATGGCGCAGCTGGTGCCGAAGTTGGTGCTCACCAAAGGCTGAGCGACGATTGCCTTTTCGGGATCGTCGGCGGTGCTGCTCAGGAGCACCAACCCGGCGATCGCGCCGATGACGACGACCAGCACGGCACCCAGGACGCCGGCGATGATCAGGCCGGTGCGCTTCTTCTTCGGTGTCCCCGATGCGCCCGGGTAACCGGTCGGCGCGTACGCCATCGCAGCTTGCGGCCGTGAACTGTGAAGTGGTTGGGGGCCAGAGATGCTCGCGGTCGCGCCGGGCCCCGAGGGGTGGTTCATCAGCGGCTGCGGGCCGGATGGTCCGGTCATCGTCGGTTGCGGAGGCGGGGTGTTCTGCCCGTAGGGCCGGCCGTACAACGGCTGCGGGGCCGACGGTGCGCCGGTGCTGCCGCCGACGAGCGTCGGCGGGGGAACCGATGCGGCCGCGATCGTGTTGCCCTTCGCTGACGGCGATGCGATCACCGACTCGAGGGCGGCGGCGAAGCTGCGGCAGTCGGGGTAGCGTGCCGCCGGGTCCTTGGCGAGGGCGCGCTGGAAGACGGGGTCGAGATGCGCGAGGTCGCCGCGCAACTGGCCGATGTGGGGGACCGGCCGCTGGATGTGACCGAGCATCACCGACGGCTCGGACTGGCCGACGAACGGTGGCTGTCCCGCGAGCAGTGCGTACGCGGTGCAGGCCAGCGAGTACTGGTCGGAACGTGCTGTGGCGTCGGCACCCTCGAGGGTCTCCGGTGCGGAGAACGCGACGGTCCCGATGAACGAGTGGGTGCCGGTCAGGTTGGCCGAGCCGGCGAGTTTCGCGATGCCGAAGTCGAGGACGAGGGCACGATCGATCACTCCAGAGCCGGGGTCGCGGGTGACGAGGATGTTGGCGGGCTTGATGTCCCGGTGCACCACCTGATGACGGTGTGCGTAGTCGAGGGCGTCGGCGACCTGGGTGACGACCGTCGAGACCTCGGCCGGCTTCAGTCGCTCCTCGGTGAGGTCCTTGCCGTCGACGTAGCTCATCGAGAACCACGGCGAACCGTCCTCGATGCCGTACTGGTGGATCGTGATGATGCTGCGGTGATCGAGTTTCGCGGTGGTCTTCGCCTCGTTGGTGAAGCGCTGGTTGAACCCGGGCTGGGCGCTGACGGCGGTCGAGATGACCTTCAACGCCTCACGCCGCTCGAGTTGCAGGTTCTCGACGAGATACACCTCGCCCATGCCGCCGGCGCCCAGCTGGGAGATGACGCGGTAACCGGCGATGTGGGTGCCCGGACTCAGTGGCACGGCGACACCTCTTTCTTACGGTGAGAAGCGAATACGGGAGAACTCGGACTCGTCGCGGTCGTACGCTGGGACGATACCGATGCGGCACCGGTCCGGGGCACCCGTCAATCGGATGACCGCCGAGTGGATGACGGCCATGTCTAGTACCCGATCCGGGTGGGCGTCAGCTTGTCGTCGGTGCTGCCGACACCGAGCTGACCGGTGGCGTTGAAACCCCAGCACCAGACGTCCGAGGACGCGAGTGCGCACGTCGTCCGGTCGCCCGTCGAGATCGCGGTTACATCGGACAATCCGTTGAGCCGCGTGGGATTCGGGCGGTCCTCCAGGGTGCCGTCCCCGACCGACCCCCAGGCGTTGGCGCCCCAGCAGTAGCCGACACCGCCCGCGATCGCGCAGGTGGTGTGCCCGGTTCCGGTGCTGATCGCGGTCACGTCGTCGACGCCGGAGACGAGTGTTGCGGTGGTGCGCGAGTCGTTGGTGCCGTCGCCGAGTTGTCCGAAAGCGTTGTCGCCCCAGCAATATGCGCTGCCGCCCGCGATGGCGCAGGTGGCCTGATCGCCCGCCGACACCGAGGTCGCGGCGTCGAGGTCGGCCACGCGGGTGGGCTCGGACCGGTTGTCGGTGGTGCCATCCCCGATCTGCCCGTTGTCGTTGAGTCCCCAGCAGTACGCGTCGCCGCCGGCGACCGCACACGCGAAGTTGACGCCGACACTGATCGAGGTCACGTCCTCGAGCCCGGCGACACGCACCGGACGGTACTGGTTGGCTGTCGAACCATCGCCCACCTGATCGAAATCGTTTGTGCCCCAACAATATGCAGACCCGGCTGCGATGGCGCACGTGGCCCAGTTGGCGGTCGAGATCGCGGTGACGTCGGCGAGGTCGGCCACCCGGGTCGGCTTCGGGCGGCTGGTCGTCGTGCCGTCGCCGAGTTGTCCGTAGTCGTTGTTGCCCCAGCAATAGGCGATGCCCTCGGCGACAGCGCAGGTGTTGGGCCCGCCGGTGCTGATCGAGGTGACGCCGGTGAGATCGGCGACGCGGGTGGGTGTCCAGCGGTTCGTCGTGGTGCCATCGCCGAGTTGTCCGGCCTGGTTGTCACCCCAGCACCAGGCGGCGCCATCGCGGATCGCACAGGTGGTACCGAGACCGGCACTGAGTTGCACCTCCTCGGCCGCGGCCGCCTGCGGACTCGAACCGCCGGTGCCGCCGCTGTGCTCGTCGCCACGCGTGAGGAGAACGACGGTCGCGGCCACCGCGAGCAGCGCGACGACCCCGATCGCGCCCGCGAGCAGCGGCCAACGGCGTCGTCCGCCCGGCGGTGCTGCCCGGGTGGGTGCGGAGTGGCCGGGTAGCGGGGGAGTGAAGCCCGGTGCGGAGAGTTGCTGCGTCTCCTGCGGCGGCCCCGGCCCATACCGAGGTGGTTGTGGTCCGGAATACGGGTGCTGCGCGGGCGGTGGCCGTGTCGTCGGACCGGCCCGCGGCGGGACGATCCGCGTCGCCGCGGCGTCGGTGCCGGTCGCGGCGAGCGCCCGCCGCAGATCGAGGGCGAAGTCGGTGCACGTGGGATAGCGGTCCAGCGGGCCGCGGGCCAGGGCGCGGTCGAAGACGGGGTCGAGCGCGGCGAGATCGGGCCGGTACCGGCTGATCCGCTCCGGCGGTGACGTCAGCTTCGCGACGATGTGCCGGGTCTGGGTGTCCGCCTCGTACGGCGTCGCGCCGGACAGCAGTTCGTAAGCGGTGCAGGCGAGCGCGTACTGATCCGACGCCGGGCCGGCCGGTTTGCCGTCGAGGATCTCCGGGGCGGCGTAGACCAGGGTGCCCACGAACGACGACGGCGCGGTCAGCGTGGTCGCGGTGGCGAGTTTCGCGATCCCGAAGTCGAGGACCACGACCCGGTCGAGGGCGTCGTCCATCGCCCGCCGGGTGACGAGGATGTTGCCCGGTTTGATGTCACGGTGCACGACACCGTGGGTGTGCGCGTAGTCGAGGGCGTCGGCGACGCGATCGACGATCGTGAGGATCTCGTCCGGCCGGAACGAGCCGCCCCGCAGATCCCTTCCGTCGAGGTAGGCCATGGTGAACCACGGATCGTCGTCGGTGACGCCGTAGTGAAAGATCGTGACGATGTTCGGGTGGTCGAGGGACGCCGCGGTCTGGGCCTCCCGGCTGAACCGGCGGACGAATTCCTCGTCGACGGTCTCGGCGACCGAGATGACCTTGAGTGCTTCGCGGCGTCGGAGTTGGGGGTTCTCCACCAGGTAGACCGTGCCCATACCGCCCGTGCCCAGGCGGCTGATCACGCGGTAGCCGGCGACCTCTTCTGGGTGGTGGGCCATCAGCGCCTCCTGGTGGCGTGACCTGTGATGCGACGACGATAGCCCCGGTCCGGCCGCCATGCCCCGGACACCGCACTTCTTTCATTCGAATGGCGTGGCACAATGCTCCCGTGGCAAACAACAGTGGTGACAAAGCCGGCAAGAAGCACTACGTCGACAACGGCTGGCCGAAGGACGAGGACGGCAACCATCCCGACCACGCGGTCTCCGAGCTCGCGACGCACATCTCGGGTGCGCTGTCCCCGTTCGGTGACACCGAGTTCCCGCTCCCGGTCGACGACCTGCCGTTCGTGCAGGCGAAGACGGTCGTCAACCGCTGACGCCGATGCCGACCACCGGAACTCCCAGCGGCGGGTCGGTCTCTCCGGAGGAAGGCGGCCGCCTGTCGCACATCGACGGCAGCGGCACGGCGCGCATGGTCGACGTCGGGCACAAGGCATCGACCAAGCGGCGTGCGATCGCCGGCGGCACCTTCCACACCACGGCCGAGGTGATCGGCCTCCTCAGTGAGTCGAAGCTGCCCAAAGGCGATGTCCTGGCGACCGCCCGCATCGCCGGGATCATGGCGGCCAAGCGCACCGACGAGCTGATCCCGCTGTGCCATCAGCTGGCGTTGTCGTCGGTCGAGGTCGACTTCACCATCGGCACCGACTCCATCGACGTGACCGCGACCGTAGCCACCTCCGGCCAGACGGGCGTCGAGATGGAGGCCCTCACCGCGGTCGCCGTCACCGGGTTGACGCTGCACGACATGGTCAAGGCCGTGGACAAGCGCGCCCGCATGGACGGCATCCGCCTGCTCGAGAAGACCGGCGGCAAATCCGGCGACTGGCTGCGGGACGCCCCGTCCGATGGCTGAGACCACCCCTCCCGACCCCGCGCGGCAACGCGTCGCCCAGATCGTCGTCGCGTCGACGCGGGCGAGCACCGGGGTCTACCCCGATCGCACCGGCCCGATCATCGAGGCCTGGCTCGTCGAGCAGGGTTTCTCCGTCGCCGAGCGCGATGTGGTGGCCGACGGTCCGCCGGTGGGCGCCGCGATCCGCGCCGCGGTCTACGCCGGCGTCGACCTCGTCCTCACCACCGGGGGAACGGGTCTGTCACCGACCGACCGCACCCCCGAGGAGACCCGGCCGCTGCTCGACGTCGAGATCCCCGGCCTCGCCGACGCCATCCGCGCGGCGGGACTGCCGAAGGTCCCGACGGCCGTGCTCTCGCGTGGCCTCGCCGGTATCGCCGGGACCACACTGGTGGTGAACCTTCCCGGCTCGACCGGCGGCGTGCGGGACGGCCTGGCCGTCCTCACCGGCGTCGTGCACCACGCCCTCGATCAGATCCGCGGCGGGGATCACTGATCGTCCCCCGATCACCGTGACAAGACAGGATTGACCAATGACCGTAGTCGTACACACCGCGGTGTCGGACCAGCCCATCGGGCTCGCCGACCACGAGGCGATGGTCGCCGACGCCTCGGACGGCAAGGCCGGTGCGATCGTCGGCTTCGTCGGGGCGGTCCGCGACCACGACGGCGGCCGGACCGTCGCCGAACTGGCCTACTCCGCCCATCCGACGGCGCCGAAGGTGCTCGCCGAGGTCGTCGAAGAGGTGTCGGCGGTCGAGGGTGTCCGCGCGGTCGCTGTCTCGCACCGCGTCGGCGACCTCGAGATCGGCGACGTCGCCTTCGTGGTCGCCGTGGCCGCCGACCACCGCCGCGCCGCCTTCGAGACCTGCGCCCGGCTCGTCGACGAGGTCAAGGCGCGTATCCCGGTGTGGAAGCACCAGTACTACGACGACGGCACCGAGGAGTGGATCAACTCGGCTTAACCGTCGAGGCTCGTCGCTGCGCTCCTCACACCTCAGGGAGCGAAGGGCCTAGGCCCCGGCACCACCGTCGACGGGCACGATCGCGCCCGTGACGAATGAGGCGCGGTCGCTGAGCAGGAACGCGGCGACCTCGGCGATCTCGCGCGGTTCGGCCATCCGGCCGAGGGGAGTGGACTCGCTGATCCATCGGGAGACTCCCGGGCTGGCCGCCTCCCACTCGTCGATCATCTCGGTGGCGGTGCCACCGGGTGTGAGCCCGTTGACGCGGATGCCGTCGCGTGCCCAGCTGACGGCCGCGGTCTCGGTGATGCTGTTCAGTGCGCGCTTCATCGCGCCGTAGGCGGGAAGGTCGGGGTTGGCGCGTCGCGAGCCGATGCTCGAGGTGTTCACGATCGCGCCGCCGCCATTGCGCCGCATCAGCTCGGCTTCGGCATTCATCGCGATCCAGTGCGCTCGGAAGTTCACCGCGAACTGCCGGTCGATGTCGGCGGCCGTGGTGTCCTGCAGCGGACCGGGTGCCTCCTGGATGACGGCGCCGTTGTTGAACGCGCCGTCGAGGCGGCCGTGCAGCTCCTCGGCACGCGCGATCGCGGCGTGGACACCGGCATCGTCGGCCAGGTCGAGGGCCACCGCGTCGGCGGTGCCGCCGGTCGACCGGATGTCGTCGACGATCCGCTCGAGGGCATCGACGCCGCGCGCGCCGAGCACCACCGAGGCGCCCTCGTGGGCGAACAGATGGGCTGCGGCGGCGCCGATTCCGCGGCTGGCGCCGCTGATGAAGATGACCTTGCCGGTGAGCAGGCCGATGGACGGGGTGGACCGGATTTCGGTGTTCTGGTTCATGGAATTCAGCGTGGCCGCGACGGGCGAGCTCATTCAGGCACAGGCAGTACTACTCTCCGCCGGCCGATCGGACGCACACTCGAGGTATGGACAAGCACGGGCTCGCCTCTTTCCTGCGGAGTCGACGTGAGCGTTTGCAGCCGGAGGACGTCGGTCTGCCGGCCGGCACCCGGCGTCGAACCCCTGGTCTGAGACGGGAGGAGGTCGCGGTGCTCGCACACATCTCGACCGAGTACTACGTGCGGCTCGAGCAGGGCCGCGCGCCCCGGCCGTCGGCGGAGGTCCTCGTCGGCATCGCCGGAGCGCTGCTGCTCACCGATGAAGAGTCCGACCATCTGCACATGCTCGCCGGAACGGCGCCACTGCGAAACTCCCTCCACCGGCGGGACGTGCGGCCGAGCATCGTCGCCCTCCTGAACCGCATGCCGCAGACCGCGGGTTTCGTGATGTCGGCGATCTTCGAGGTGCTCGCGTGGAACGATCTGGCGGCGGCGCTTCTGGAGGACTTCGGCGAACTCGGCCCGGCCGATCGCAACCTCGCGCGCCGCGCGTTCCTCACCGACGACGCCGCGCCGCTGTACGGCATCTCCGACGGCGCGGAGTTCCGCCACCACGTCGTCGCGAGGTTGCAGCTGGCGGCGACCCGCTATCCCTCGGACCCGGCGGTCGTCGGTCTCGTCGAGGACCTCCGGGAAGGCAGCGCACAGTTCGCCCGGCTGTGGGACCAGCACGACGTCGCTGCCGCACCGACGCTCCGGAAAACCCTGCGGCATCCGGTCGTCGGAGAGATCACGGTCGACTGCGATTCGCTGGAACTCGCCGAGCGGGATCAGCATCTGGTGCTCTACAGCGCGCCGGCGGGTTCGGCAGACGCCGAAGCGCTCGCCCTATTGCAGGTCCTGGGTTCCGACGCCGCCGGGCTGTCGGAGGCCACCTGAGAATTGGAAAAGGGCCCCGCACGGATCAGTCATCGTGCGGGGCCCTTCGTCTGGGTCCCTCTGTGCGCTGCGGATTGTGTCCGAGCTGCTACAGGTTAGGGCTGCTACTCGTCAGGGGTTGGGCAGCAGGTGCTTGTTGTCGTTGAACAGCTTGATCTGATCGGGGCTCAGCGAGACACCGCTGTTCTTGGCCGCGTTCCAGAGGTTCTCGACCTCGGGGCTCACACCGGCGTCGGTGAGAACCGAGGTGACCTGCTTGGCGACGTCGTCGGTGGTCTTGGCATCAGGAGCCTTGACGAGGCTGAAGCTGCCGTTGCCGTCCTGGAGCTTCTTCACGATCGGAGCCGGAACATCGCTCGGCGCGGTGCGCGGGGTGTGGCCCGACAGGCCGACGCCACAGGTGGGCCATGCGCCCTTGCCCTGCGAGGCGAGCACGCGCTCGGCGACGACGATCTGCTCCTCGCGGGTGGCCTGCTCGGCGGTCGGGGCGAACTCGCCGCCGCCGTGTCCGCTCCAGGTGCTCGGCGAGAACTGCAGGCCGCCGTGGTAGCCGTTGCCGGTGTTGATGGCCCAGTTACCGCCGGACTCGCACTGGGCGACCTGGTTCCATTCGGCATCGGTTGCGGCGTTCGCGGTACCGGTGCCCAGGAGGGCGGCTCCGCCACCGAGAACGGCGCCGGTGAGGGCGACCTTGGTGAAGGTCTTGGTGGTCGAGCTGGTCGTCTGCTTGCGATGACGTCCGGACATAGATCGATTCCTCTCTCCACGCGCCTACGAAGTCAGCTGTCGGGTTCGAGCGAGAGGTTGCTCGGCCCCAGTGCGTCACCGAGATTGTTAATCACGGTTCTGCGCCTGGGACTTAACCCCGAGGACACCTGGTGTGGTGCCCGGTCTCAGGGGATGAGGTTGGGTCCCCCGTCCTCGCTCCTAGATTTCGTGCGGTCGTACCCTCCGGCGGAGCGAGGCTCGGCGCGGCCGGCGGGACGTATGTTCTGTTTCCTTACCGTGACCTTCGAGAAGGTCGCTTCGTACAGTACGTCGTTCGATCGGCCGATTCACCTGCTTGTACGCAACTTATTTTTTGCTCAGAACCTGGTCTCGCGACCAACTTTCGGCGTCACCGCAGTTCATCGGGCCGGATGCGCTCCCGTGGCCATCTCGTTACCGCTCCGTTATGTGACTAAGGTCACAAGGCGGTTGTGGTGTCAGCCACCTGCGAACGGGGGAAGGACGTCGAGTGTCGAGCAGGTGCCGAGCGGGAGTGAACGGTCAGTGAAGGCGATCTCGTCGCGGAGATAAGAGCAGCGCTCCAGCACCTTTGCGAGTTCGGCGTTGCCGGCGGACAGCGTCGACTCGAGGTCGCCGAGGGTGGTCGCGGGGTCGATGTCGACGACACGCGAGTCGGTACCGGCGGCTGCCCGGGCAGCGGCGAAGAAGCGGACGGTGAGGTTCATCGGGGCCGAGCCTATCCGCCGATGGCGGACATCGGCCGCGTCGGCTGGACGAAGCCGGCCGCGTTCACCTCGTGTCCGGGAGCCTTCTGCCACATGTCGGAGCGCCACAGGGCGGCGACGGCGGCGTCGACCTCGTCGTCGGGCAGCGTGCGCAGCACGGCACGCAGATCGGTCTCCGACGAGGCGAACAGGCAGTTGCGCAGCGACCCGTCGGCGGTGAGTCGGGTGCGGTCGCAGTCGCCGCAGAACGGACGGGTCACCGAGGCGATCAACCCGACCTTGGCCGGGCCCCGCGAGGTCCGATGACCGTCGACGATCCAGGTGGCCGCCGGGGCACTGCCGCGCGGCGCCGGATCGGGCAGCAGATCGAACCGTGTGCGCAGCGTCGCGAGGATCTCGTCGGCGGTCACCATCCGGTTTCGCTGCCAGGCGTGGTCGGCGTCGAGGGGCATCTGTTCGATG
>NZ_JSYC01000177.1:0-6779 GCF_054823965.1 Gordonia sp. GN26
GAGGTGCGAGCGCAGCGAGCCTCGAAGGGTCAGCGCACCTCGAACCACTCGACCAGTACGGCCCGGTGAACTGACGAAAAATTCGTCCCCGTGAGCACCATCCGAGGGCATATTGCCCTCGAAAGCCGCTCAGGGGGACGAGATTTTCGCGCCGCCGTGCCGCATTCTCCCGGGTCCCGCTGCGCGGCGATTGATGTCGCGCGCGACATCAATCTGGGGGAACGACTTCGGCCGAAGTCGAACGGCCGGACTGATGTCGCGTGCGACGTCATTCCACCCGCGCTCACGTCACCTCGAAGAACTCCGGCCAGTACCGCTGCAGGCAGTCCACCGGCTGGCCTTGGCGATTGAACTGCGGCCCGGTGAGTCCGATGGTGAGCGCTCGCGCACGCTCGACCGCCGAGCCGTGCCCCATCGCCCCGCCGGTGTCACCGATGATCGGGAGCAGCGTCGCGACCTGCAGGATCTCCTTGGGCCCCAACCCGTCACGCTGGTAGGCGGTGGCCGCCCAGTTCGCGGCCAGGCAGTCGGCGACCAACTCGCCGTTCTTGCCTTGCGGCAGGCGCCGTTCCGGGATGTCGAAGGCCTCGGCCATCCGGAAGACGACGTTGTGCCCGTACTCGTGGGCGACGACGATGGCGGCGGTGAAGTCGCCGACGATCGGCGACGGCACCCCGAAGACGTTCCCGTCCCAGATGGCGGCGAAGGTGTCGACCGGTAGCACGATGCTGCCCTCGGTCTCCTGCCCGTCGCCGTTGCGTTCCTCGTCGACGCCGCAGAAGAAGGCGTTCGCCTCGTCGGACGCTATCCGGTTCGAGGCCCCGTCCTCGTCGATGCATTCGGTGGCGAACCAGATGCCCGACTCGATCAGGACACGTCCCGGTGCGGGGTCACCCCAGCCGAGTTCGTCGAACCAACCACCCCAGGTCTGGTCGAGGTCGTCGAGCAGCGTGGTGAGGTACTTCGGTACCGCGGTGTCGACGTTGGAGGAGTTCACCCCGCTCGTCATGAGCTCCGCCGAGGGTGTCGCCAGTTCCGGGCAGTCGTCCGGACTGCATCGGGTGGGGTCGGCGTGGCTCGGCGTCGACGACGGGATCCGCGACCGCGACGGCGAACTCGGGGTCGGCGACCCCGGCTCCGAGGACGAGGTCGACGACGGCGCCCCGCTCGACGAGTCGTCGGCGGAGATGAGCGAACATCCGCTCGTCGCGGCGAGCACCGCCACCGCCAGCGGGACGCCCCACCGCATGAGTCGCGAGACACTCCGGCGCTCCACCCGAGCCCCACGTCGATCGATCATTGGGCGAACTTAGCAGGCAACCACCCCACTGACCTGCGGTTTGTCATCCGACCGAAGCACGGCCCGGCCGGGCATCGCAGACCGCACCCGATCTGCCACCGGGCGGCCCCGCGGGGCGATGCCCTACCCTTTATCTCCGGGACCGGTCACGGTCCGCGCGATGAATGTCGAGACGCCCGAACGCACCAAGCTGGAGAACAGACCGTGAGTGTTGAAACCGACCCGAATCCGGCCTTCGCCGAGTACGCCCACCCTGAGCGGTTGGTGACCACTCAGTGGCTGTCGGCTCACCTGGGCGCGAAGGGCCTCAAGATCATCGAATCCGATGAGGACGTGTTGCTCTACGACATCGGCCACATCCCCACCGCGCAGAAGATCGACTGGCACCTGCACCTCAACGATCCGGTCACCCGCGATTACATCAACGGTGAGCAGTTCGCAGAACTGATGCGCAGCAAGGGAATCGAGCGCGACGACACCATCGTCATCTACGGCGACAAGTCCAACTGGTGGGCGGCCTACGCACTCTGGGTGTTCACGTTGTTCGGTCATGAGGACGTGCGCCTGCTCGACGGCGGTCGCGACGCGTGGATGGCCGAGGACCGCGACACCTCCTTCGACGTCCCCGAGTACCCGCGGTCGGACTACCCCGTCGTCGAGCGCGACGACACCAAGATCCGCGCCTTCGCCCCGCAGGTCCTCGAGGTGCTCGGCACCGAGCCGCTCGTCGACGTCCGCTCGCCGCAGGAGTACACCGGCGAACGCACCCACATGCCCGACTACCCCGAAGAGGGTGCGCTGCGCGGCGGTCACATCCCGACCGCGGTGTCGATCCCGTGGGCCAAGGCCGCCGCACCGGACGGCCGGTTCCGTTCGCGCACCGAGCTCGACGAGATCTACGGCGACCTCGACAAGGACACCCCGACCATCGCCTACTGCCGCATCGGCGAGCGGTCCAGCCACACCTGGTTCGTGCTCACCCACCTGTTGGGGTACAGCAAGGTTCGCAACTACGACGGATCGTGGACCGAGTGGGGCAACGCGGTGCGCGTGCCCATCGCGGTCGGCGACGAGCCGGGTGCCGCACCCGGCTCCAAGTGAGCCCTGATCGACGATGAGTTTGCCCGCAGCCCTGGCCGAGATCGTCGACGACTTTGCCGCGCTTGGTGATTCGGACAAGATCACCTTGCTGCTGGAGTTCGCCGACGAACTCCCCGACCTCCCTGAGCATCTGCAGCAGGATGCGATGGAACCGGTACCGGAGTGCCAGTCACCGGTGTTCCTGTCCGTCGACGCCGGCGATCCGGGATCGGTACGCCTGTACTTCACCGCGCCGCGCGAGGCACCGACCACG
Source organism: Gordonia sp. GN26 (assembly GCF_054823965.1). NCBI lineage: Bacteria > Bacillati > Actinomycetota > Actinomycetes > Mycobacteriales > Gordoniaceae > Gordonia > Gordonia sp. GN26. The sequence goes on from NZ_JSYC01000177.1 coordinate 2,655, forward strand.
CGTGGCTTCGCGGCGATCCTGCACCAGGGGCTCGACACCGCCTCGGCACAGGAGATCCTCGACGTCCCGTCGGACTTCTACTACGACCTCGGCCTCGGCAGCGTGGTCAGCATGCTCCGTCTCCGGGGCATGGCGGGCATGCTCGGCCGGATCAAGGCGCAGGTTCGCAACCAGACCTCCGGTTCCGGGTCTTACACACCCGGGGCATGAAGTTCATCCAGATCCGCGATGAGCCCATCGCCCCGGGAGGGCTCGTCGAGTGGACTCCCTATGTCCCCGGCGGACTGGGAGTGTGGGACCACGACTCCCGTCTGACCTCGCACAACCACGAGCAGCATCTGCGTGCCGCCTTCGACTACCGCGTGCGAACCCAGCGCGAGGGCGGCCGCGAGGCGTGGCTTGGTCTGTCCATCGAGTTCGACGAGCCGTTGTCGATCCCGGCGATCCGCTCGGTGCTGACCCAGTGGATCGACCGCCACGAGGTGCTGCGCAGCCATGTGGTGATCAAGGGCACCGGCTTGCAGCGGCTCACCACCGACCCGGGCACCGTGAAACTCAAGATGGGCCGGATCGGCTGGTTCCGCGAGTCCGGGCCGCTCGTCGAACAACTCGGCGGTTCCTTCGACCGTGCCACCGCACCGCTGCACTGGCCCGCCTACCTGTTCGCGACGGTGGGCCGGGCCGATTCGTTCACACTGCTGTTCGCCGCCGACCACTCCCTCGTCGACGGGTACTCGCTGATCATGGCCCAACAGGAGCTGGTCTCGCTGTATCGCGCGGCTCGGGAACACCGCAGCGCCAACCTGCCCGAGGTCGGCAGCTACGTCGACTTCAGCGCCGAGGAACGACGCCTCGCGGACCAGACCGGCGGCGACCATCCGGCGGTGGCCCTGTGGTCGGAGTTCCTGCGTACGGGCGCCGGCGACATGCCGGCTCTGCTGCGATCGCACGCCGGTGAGGCGAGGACCGCCGATCAGGAGTACGCCGAGGAGACGACGGTCCCGCAGGAGTCGCTGTGGGGTGTCATCGCCGACGACGCCACGGCCAACCGTTTCACCGCGATCTGCTCGGAGGCCGGCGGGACGCTCACCGCGGGCATCCTCGCGGCGTTCGCGATGGTCCATCACGAGATGACCGGCGACGCGGACTTCCGCTGCGTGTTGCCCCGCCACACCCGCAACGACACCCAGTGGCTGACGTCCCTGGGCTGGTTCGTGGGCGTCGCACCGTTCTGGGTCGACATGTCCGACTCCCCGACCTTCGACAAAGCGGTCGCCCGTTCCACCGCTGTCCTCAAGCGCGGCCGTCACGGCGCCGCGCTGCCCTTCCTGAGGGTCGCCGAACTGATCGGCCATCAGGGTGAGCCGCGCTTCGTCATCTCGTTCATCGACACCCGCTATGCGCCGGGCTCCGGAGCCGCCGACGCCGGGCGCGCGAAGGTGATCCGCAGCCACAGCTACTCGCCGCACGAGGTCTACATCTGGATCAACCGCACACCGTCCGGTTTGCGCTATTCAGCCCGTTTTCCGCGCGAATCCCCCCTTCGCGAATACGGCGTCGATGAGGCGTCGGCCGACATCACCGCCGTCGGGGCCCCGATGCCTGATGCGTCACCTTTTCCGCTCGATGCGGAGGCGAGTGCCATCGACCCGACCATCGGTCCTGTACACGCCTACCTGCACAATTTCGCCGAACTCGTCCGTCGGCTCGGTGATGCGAGCACGTTCTCCGCGGCGTTGTGACCCACGGCTCCACCGAACGTTTGCTCGGTGGGCTAGGGTATTGGCCGGAAGGTCGCGATGCTGGACTCCCGGCGTCGTCCATCGCCCGAGCCGTCCGCATCCCGGTCGACGAGGGTGTACCCCCCGTCTTGACCGTTTGTCCGACAACCGTGTCGCGCGCTAGCCCCGCGCTGCGAACACCTGAGTACGAGTAAGGCCCAGGAGAACAAGTGCCCAGTACCTCTTCCGCAATCAGCAAGGTCCTCATCGCCAACCGTGGCGAGATCGCTGTCCGCGTGATCCGCGCAGCCCGGGATGCGGGCCTCGCGAGCGTCGCCGTGTACGCCGAGCCCGACGCGGACGCACTGTTCGTCAAGCTCGCCGACGAGGCGTTCGCACTGGGCGGCCAGACCTCGGCCGAGTCGTACCTCGTGTTCGACAAGATCCTCGACGCCGCCGCCAAGTCCGGTGCCGACGCGATCCACCCCGGCTACGGCTTCCTGTCCGAGAACGCCGATTTCGCCCAGGCCGTCATCGACGCCGGGCTGATCTGGATCGGACCGTCGCCGCAGTCGATCCGCGACCTCGGTGACAAGGTCACCGCCCGCCACATCGCCCTCAAGGCCGACGCCCCGATGGCACCCGGCACCAAGGACCCGGTCAAGGACGCCGACGAGGTCGTCGCCTTCGCCAAGGAGCACGGCGTGCCCGTCGCCATCAAGGCCGCCTTCGGTGGCGGTGGCCGCGGCATGAAGGTCGCCTACACCATCGAGGAGATCCCCGAGCTGTTCGAGTCGGCGACCCGTGAGGCCGTCGCCGCCTTCGGTCGCGGCGAGTGCTTCGTGGAGCGTTACCTGGACAAGGCCCGCCACGTCGAGGCCCAGGTCATCGCCGACCAGCACGGCAACGTCATCGTCGCCGGCACCCGCGATTGCTCGCTGCAGCGTCGTTTCCAGAAGCTCGTCGAGGAGGCCCCGGCGCCGTTCCTGACCGAGGAGCAGCGCACCAAGATCCACGAGTCGGCCAAGGCCATCTGCCGCGAGGCCGGCTACTACGGCGCGGGCACCGTCGAGTTCCTGGTCGGCAACGACGGCCTGGTCTCGTTCCTCGAGGTCAACACCCGCCTGCAGGTCGAGCACCCGGTCACCGAGGAGACCGCGGGCATCGACCTCGTGCGTCAGCAGTTCCGCATCGCCAACGGCGAGAAGCTCGAGTTCACCGAGGACCCGACCCCGCGCGGCCACGCCTTCGAGTTCCGCATCAACGGTGAGGACGCCGGCCGCAACTTCCTGCCGGCCCCCGGCCCCATCTCGGTCTACAAGGAGCCGACCGGCCCCGGCGTGCGCGTCGACTCCGGCGTGGTCGAGGGCGACGTCATCGGCGGCCAGTTCGATTCGATGCTGGCCAAGCTGATCGTCACCGGTGAGAACCGCGAGCAGGCGCTCGAGCGTTCGCGTCGCGCGCTCGCCGAGTTCCAGGTCGAGGGTCTGGCCACGGTCATCCCGTTCCACCGCCACATCGTCTCCAACCCTGCCTTCATCGGCGACGGCGAGAAGTTCGACGTCTACACCAAGTGGATCGAGACCGATTGGGAGAACCCGATCGAGCCGTACACCGGTGGACAGCCGATCGAGGAGGACGACGCCGCACCGCGCCAGAAGGTCGTGGTCGAGGTCGGCGGACGCCGCGTCGAGGTTTCGCTGCCGGGCGATCTCGCCCTCGGTGGCGGCGGCGGTTCGACCAACGGTGTCATCCGCAAGAAGCCGAAGGCCCGCTCGCGCAAGAAGGGCGGCGGCGCAGCCGTTTCCGGTGACGCCGTGGCCGCACCGATGCAGGGCACCGTCGTCAAGGTCGCCGTGGAAGAGGGCCAGGAGGTCGCCGCCGGCGATCTGGTCGTCGTCCTCGAGGCCATGAAGATGGAGAACCCGGTCACCGCCCACAAGGACGGCGTCGTCACCGGCCTGTCCGTCGAGGCCGGTGCCGCGGTCACCCAGGGCACCGTGCTCCTCGAGCTGAAGTAACCCCTCGCTGCCTGAGGTGCGAGGAACTCCCCCTCGCCGCCTGAGATGCGAGGAACTCCCCCTCGCTGCCTGAGGTGCGAAGGATCCCCCTCGCTGCCTGATCCGAAAGAACGCGACGCGCCCAGCTCTGCTGCCTGAGGTGCGAGGAGCGCAAGCGACGAGCCACGAAGGCCTGGTGAGGCACCGTCGACCTGATTACCGGTCGACTTCAACCCGACCGGCAGACTTCGATCGACGTCTGCCGGTCGAGTTGAGGTTCGGCAGTCGGGATCCGGGCGCTCCCCAGGGAGCGGACCCTTTCGACCCTCACGACGGCCGGCCGGCCGCAGGTATGTCAGGTGCGAGCGCAGCCTCCCCCTCGCTCCCTGAGGTGCGAGCGCAGC
>NZ_JSYC01000178.1:0-324 GCF_054823965.1 Gordonia sp. GN26
ACCCCCGGCTGCGACCTCGCCGCCGCACACCTGGAAATGCACCACGCCCAACTCGACTGGGCCGACGGTGGACTCACCGACATCACCGACCTCGCACCGGCATGCCCGAAACACAACCGCATGGTCGGAAAACAGGCAGGACAGTTCACCACCCGGATGGTGCGCGAAGGCCCCGACGAAGGCCGTTGCGCCTGGCGGCTCAACGCCGAACCCGGCGCACCACCCAACCCCGAACGCATCAACCGGCGCCCCGACATACCCCGCCGATTCGCCGAACACTTACGACAAGCGCGTACCGAGATCCACGGACCCGACACCGAGTCC